>NZ_JBICKE010000107.1:0-3246 GCF_043103865.1 Pseudomonas sp. yb_5 | reverse complement strand
CGAACTTCCATCTCGACCAGCTCCAGCAGCTCAGCGTCGTCTACCAGGTCAGCCTTGTTCAGGAAGACCACGATGTACGGAACGCCTACCTGACGGGACAGCAGGATGTGCTCACGGGTTTGTGGCATCGGACCATCGGCGGCCGAGCAAACCAGGATCGCGCCGTCCATCTGGGCAGCACCGGTGATCATGTTCTTCACGTAGTCAGCGTGACCTGGGCAGTCAACGTGAGCGTAGTGACGAATGGTCGAGTTGTACTCAACGTGAGCGGTGTTGATGGTGATACCGCGCGCTTTTTCTTCCGGAGCCGAGTCGATCTTGTCGAACTCAACGATTGCCGAACCGAAAACTTCGGAGCAAACGCGAGTCAGAGCTGCGGTCAGAGTGGTCTTACCGTGGTCAACGTGGCCGATAGTGCCGACGTTAACGTGGGGAAGGGAACGATCAAACTTTTCCTTAGCCATCGATACAATCCTCCGCAGAAGAAATAGTCTTGCGCTGATAAAACAAAGGCAGATATTTTCATATCTGCCTTGTTTATATGGAGCTCTTGAGCGGACTTGAACCGCTGACCTCACCCTTACCAAGGGTGTGCTCTACCAACTGAGCTACAAGAGCGAAACACTTTGTGCAAAATCCGGCAAACTTGGAGCGGGTAGCGGGAATCGAACCCGCATCATCAGCTTGGAAGGCTGAGGTTCTACCACTAAACTATACCCGCGGAGCTTGCGGCTCTCGCTAAAACTGGTGGAGGGAGAAGGATTCGAACCTTCGAAGCTCTCGCAACGGATTTACAGTCCGTCCCCTTTGACCGCTCGGGAATCCCTCCAGATGTGGCCGGCATTCTATTTGTCTGCCGTCCTAGTGTCAAGCGTTTTTTCAAATTTTTTCAATCAAATCTGAAACTTAGCTGCTTTGACACCGCTTCCAGCTCTACCACCTAAGTGGCGTTCCCTGTGAAGCGGGCGCCATTCTATCAAGCTATTCGCCAGTTGCAATACCCTGGCAGAAAATAATTTTATGTTTTAAGTCTTTGAAATCATTGGAAAGAGCCTGAAGCACCGTTTGGTCCAGCAAACGCTCGCTTTCCGGAGCAACCTTGAGCCAGCGACCATCCACCCCAGGCAACTGCCCTACGACCGGCAAGGTGGCAATATCCAGACTCAGCAGGCGTTGACGCAGCGCATCCAACTGCACCCGCCCCATCACGCCCCCGACTACCAGGCACTCATCACGACGCTTGGGCGGTGCGGACACGCCAGTTTCACGCAACAGACGGATTTCTTGCTGATTCCCCTTGTACAGCGACAACGGGGCGACTTCCTTGACCTTCAGCGGGGCTTCCTGCTGATGCCATACGTAATAAAAGACGTTAAGCACCAGTAACAGCAGAAACAACCAGCGCATAGGCACCTCAATCCAATGGGCAGGCCATTGCCAGGCCAACGAAAACCAGGTCAGGCACGACACGCGCCTGCGGCAAGGCTTCCCTCACCAACGGTGCATCACCGCCAGTGAGGAACACAGTGAAATCCTCACCCCAGAGCACACGAGCCTGCTCGAGCTGGGTGTAGGCAAAGCCCCGGAGCATCAATACGCAACCGCGCTCTACCGCTTCGACAGTCGAGCGACCTGGCGACAAACTGGTCAATGCGCGCTCCGCGGAGGCATCGTCGTAGCGGATACGACGGGTGTGAGTACGCAGTTGGCTACGCATCAACGGCATACCCGGGCAGATGTAACCTCCCAGATGCTCGCCGTCCGCGGACACGAAGTCCGCTTTTGCTGCGGTCCCCAGGTCAATCACCAGGCACGCGCCTTTGGCCAGGTGAAACGCACCCAGCGCCGCCAGCCAACGATCCATACCCAGGCGCTGATAGTCGTCATAACCATTTCGCACACCAGCCATTTCACGGACCGGGTGGGCCACTCGCGCCTGCACGGCAAATGCCTGAGCAATCACCGCGCAAAGCGCATCGGTTTCATCTTCGCTACGCACACTCACAATACGGCAACCCGTAAGGTGCACTGACGCGAGCGCAGCCACTTCGGCCACCAGCGCCTGGTCGGAATCGACGATCCCGCCACCTTCAATCACAGCATCGGCGACATGGATCACCCGCCACTTGATGAAGCTGTTACCGCAATCGAGCTCAAGAATCATCACGCAACCTCAAACTGAGCTCACCACCACTGAAGCTCTTTTCCATCCCGTCCACCTCAAGGCGCAAACCACCCTGCCCGTCGACGCCAAGAACCACACCATCAATACGTGTACTACCAGCAATGAGCGAAACATTGCGACCCTGCCACAAGTGTGCCTGCTCCCACTCCTCCTGGAATGCGGCAAAGCCGTATCGGCGATGGCGCGCCAATTCGTGCTGCAACTGCTGGCTGAGCAGCGCTACCAAGTGATTACGATCTATGGCTGCCCCTACCTCACGCCGCATAGAGGTCCACTGCTGATCGACCTGGTCGTTTACCTGCATGTTTACATTGATACCAATGCCTAGCACTACATGACAGACATCTGCAGGATCGCCCACCAATTCCAGGAGAATCCCGGTGATCTTCTGCCCACGAACCAACACATCGTTAGGCCATTTAAGCCCGACATCCTTTACCCCGAACGCCTGCAAGGTGCGCATTACCGCCAACCCCACCACCAAGCTCAACCCCTCAAGCTGACGCATGCCCCCATCGACACGCAGCACCAGACTGTAATAGAGATTTTCAGCAAATGGGCTGACCCACTGCCGGCCGCGCCGACCGCGCCCAGCACTCTGACGCTCGGCGAGAACCAGGAATGGAGCCGCCTGCCCTTCAGCGGCAAGGCGCAAGCCTTCGGCATTGGTCGAATCGATGGTTTCGTGGATGAATACCGGCCACTGTTCACCCACGGCAAACCCGGCGATTGCCTTCGCCTCGAGCAAAGCCAGTGGCGCGGCCAACTGGTAACCGCGGCCACGAACCTTGTGAATGGTGAGGTTCAGCTCACTTTCCAGATGCTGCAGCTGCTTCCAAACTGCGCTGCGACTCACCCCCAGGGCTGCCCCCAGAGCTTCTCCGGAATGGAACCGACCATCCTTGAGGAGATTCAACAACTTCAGCATGCCAGTCTCGACTTGGAATAAGGCAGGCATGATAGCCATGGGCTGTTGGCTTGCATAGGAAAAGGGCCTGCAGGAGGGGCTGCGCATCGCAATCACAGAGTGAAACACTGCCAGGCCTGGAATTTTCAGCCCC
>NZ_JBICKE010000106.1:0-182204 GCF_043103865.1 Pseudomonas sp. yb_5 | reverse complement strand
CCCGACCTGTTGCGCGAGTTGCTTGATGAGTTGCTGATGGACTGGTTGTCTCTAGGTGAACGCATAGCGGCGCTGAGCCGGCGGCTCGAAGCGACTGCCCAGGAGGATAAAGTCGCTCAGCGACTGATCACCATTCGCGGCGTCGGCCCTATCATTGCCACGGCGATCGTGGCGAAACAGACCGACCCCAGCCGCTTCGCCAGTGGCCGAATGTATTCCGCCTTCTTCGGTATCGTGCCCGATCAGCACAGCAGCGGAAACAAAATCAGATTGGGCAAGATGAGCAAGCGCGGTGACGGCTACATACGCAGCCTGATGATCCAGGGCGCCCATTCTGTTTTGAGTCAGTTAAGGCCTGATTCCGATCAGCCAGATGATCGCCGCCTCTTGCGCTGGCTATCCCGCCTTGGGCGCAAGGAGGCGGCGATCAGGCTGGCTAATCGAAATCTGCGGATTATCTGGGCCCTGTTACAGAGCGATCAGGTTTACCAACGCAAACCGAACGAAAAACCGGAGGCGGCTATGAGCCTCTGACCAACCGAGTAATGCCACCGGGGCGCTAGGCGCTCCAACCCCTGCTAGTGAACATTGACCCTAGGTAAGACCGTCGCAGACCGATGCCTCCGCTCCTACAGGCCTGATAGTGGCCTCAATGTAAACGGCACACTGCGAGCTCACCACGATGTTGGCCAGAAGCAAAAAGCTTCCTCGAATAGGCCTGATACATAGATGCAACCGGGTTCCTATGTTCAAAAAGCAGCTAGACAGTGTGGGCGAGTCCATACATAGGAGCGGGTTTACCCACGCAAGGGCCGGCACAGGTTACCAATCAGCCACGGGCTTTATCGATGATCTCGATGTACTCAGGGGCATTGCGCTGGTCGGCAATCTGCTCGACGAAGGTCTTGCCGTGCTCGTCCTTGCCGTCCAGGTCCAGGCCAGCTTCGACGAAGAAGCCTACAAAGCGCTCGAAGTCGTCCACGCGCAGGCCGCGGTAGGCCTTGACCAGCTTGTGCAGCGACGGCGAAGTCACACCATCGGCCGGCTCGAACTGAAGGAACGACTTGATGTAGTCGTCGCTGATTTCGTCACCGATTACCTGTTTCTTGTCTTTACGCATTGCCGACTCCAACTGGACCATCACGGAATTTCGAAGGCCGGCAGTTTACCCCCCGCAGGCTGCGTGCCTCAACGCGTACGTACCGTCCCGGTGTGCAGGTCGGCCCAGATGTGGCCGTTGCCGTAAGTCAGAAACTGCACGTACAAGGTTTCGTTACGCAGCAGGTCCATGACCACCCGGTAGTTGCTGATCGGGTAATTCAGGCTCAAGGTGCGGGTTTTAGCGTCATACACAGGCTTTTTCAGGCTTTTGGCCGCTTCACCATCGAACGTCAGCAGCACCTGGGCAATGGTCGCCCCCTTGCTCAGCGGCTTGCCCTTCAGGCGCACCTGCAACGACGATGTGATCGGGATCGGCTGCTGATCGGACTGGCGCTGAGCCCCTACGACCACGGAATAGTCAGTCACTTGCAGCAATTGCTGGCTGGTCGGCGCTTCCTGGCGCAGGGACTGGTCATCAGGAGGCAGGAACTGGCTGTGCAGCGGTGCGGCAGCGAGCGGCAGGCTGACCGCCAGCAGGAGGGGAAGAATCGCACGCATGTGAGGCTCCTTGTATGAAGGAGCACTCTAGCACGCCGGGTACAGCCGATATCAATCGAACTGCGCGCGCATCCAGGCCTGGTAATCGGCCACACCAGCTTCACCCTCGCGCGGCGCCCAGTGTGCGTGTTCGCCCTCGCCCACCGGTCGGTATGGCCCAGCCTTGCACTCGAACAGCATACTGTCCGGCTCCAGCACCACCAAACCATGGTAGGTACCAGGCGCCAGATCCACACCCAGACAGTCGCCCCCGGCCTGCAGCACCCGCTTGTCAGTCACCGCGCCTTGTTCATCGAAAATCAACAGGCCAAAGCGCCCCTTGAGCGCTATCAAGGTTTCAGCCTTGTCGGCGCTCAAATGGCGATGCGGCGGAATGTAGGTGCTCGGTTGCAGCCCGACCGCCATGCGGTGGCAGGGCTCTTCCATTTCGTGAAAGTTATGGTGCTGCCGCCCACGCGGGTTGCCAGCAGCCTTTTCGGCCAGCCCGGCGAACAGCGATTGGTCGATGAACGCAGGCTGGCGCACGGTTACAGCCCCTTTACGGCGAAGATGCCGTTAGCGTTGCGCCAGTAACCTTTGTAGTCCATGCCGTAACCGAAGATATAGCGATCAACACAAGGCAGGCCCACGTAGTTGGCCTTGAGATCAGGGCTTGCCTTGCGGTCGTGGTCCTTGTCGATCAGCACAGCGGTGTACACCGAGCGGGCGCCGGCATGCTTGCAAAACTCGATGATGGCGCTGAGGGTGTGCCCTTCGTCGAGGATATCGTCGACGATCAACACGTCACGGTCGATGAACGACACTTCCGGCTTGGCCTTCCAGAAAAGCTCGCCGCCGCTGGTCTGATTGCGGTAGCGGGTAGCGTGCAGGTACGAGGCTTCCAGCGGGAACTGCAGGTGGGTCAGCAGTTTGCCGGAGAAGATCAGGCCGCCGTTCATCACGCAGAACACAACCGGGTTCTTGTCATGCAGGTCCTTGCAGATCTGCTCGCCGACTTTGGCGATGGCCGCTTCGACTTCGGCTTCGGTGTACAGGCAGTCAGCTTCACGCATGACTTGACGGATATGCTCGAGATCGGCGGACATGGCGCTCTCCGGGGGGGCATTTTGGAAAAGCGGGCAAAGGTACGCATCCGCTCGTCACAGATCAAGCATTTATGGACTAACGTCCAGAATGACCAGACGACAGCACAGGCTGAATAGATTAATCTAGCGCGGTTTTTTTGCCCGCCTTTCGGAGCCCCCCTATGCCCACTCGTGAGATCCGCCATCCGCTGATCCGCCACAAGCTCGGCCTGATGCGCCGTGCCGATATCAGCACCAAAAATTTTCGCGAACTCGCCCAGGAAGTCGGCGCGCTCCTGACGTATGAAGCCACCCAGGACCTGCCCCTCGAAACCTACGAGATCGACGGCTGGTGTGGCAAGGTCTCGGTTGAAAAAATCGCCGGCAAGAAGATCACTGTAGTACCGATCCTGCGCGCCGGCATCGGCATGCTCGACGGCGTGCTCAGCCTGATCCCGGGTGCCAAGGTCAGCGCCGTCGGCGTTGCCCGTAACGAAGAAACCCTCGAAGCCCACACCTACCTGGAAAAGCTCGCGCCGGACATCAACCAGCGCCTGGCCCTGATCATCGATCCGATGCTGGCCACCGGCGGCTCGATGGTTGCCACCATCGACCTGCTGAAAAAGGCCGGCTGTAAAGAGATTCGCGCCATGGTCCTGGTCGCCGCGCCAGAAGGCATCGAGGTGGTGGAAAAAGCCCACCCGGACGTGAAGATCTACACCGCCTCGATCGACCAGCGCCTGAACGAACACGGCTACATCGTGCCTGGCCTGGGCGATGCCGGTGACAAGATCTTCGGCACCAAGCAAAAGGACGCCTGACCATGCAGGACGGCTTCAACGACCCGCTCTGGCGCCAGGTCGTTTCGGGCGCGCAGATGCTCTTCGTGGCATTCGGCGCGCTGGTGCTGATGCCCCTGATCACCGGCCTCGACCCGAACGTCGCGCTGTTCACCGCCGGCATCGGCACGCTGCTATTCCAGCTGGTCACCGGTCGTCAGGTACCGGTGTTCCTGGCCTCGAGCTTTGCCTTCATCACGCCGATCATCCTCGCCAAAGGCCAGTTCGGCCTTGCCGAGACGATGGGTGGCGTAATGGCTGCCGGCTTCGTGTACACCTTCATGGGGCTGATGGTCAAAGTCAAAGGCACCGGTTTCATCGACCGCATGCTGCCGCCGGTGGTGATCGGCCCGGTGATCATCTCCATCGGCCTGGCCATGGCACCGATCGCCGCCAACATGGCGATGGGCAAAGGTGGGGACGGTACAGCGCTGATGCCGTACAAGACGGCCATGCTGATCTCGATGCCTGCGCTGCTGACAACCCTGATCGTTGCCGTATTTGGCAAGGGCATTTTCCGCCTGGTTCCCATCATTTCCGGTGTGTTGGTGGGCTTTGCCCTGTCGTTCGCCTTTGGCGTGGTCGACACCGCCAGGATCGCTGCCGCACCGTGGCTGGAAATCCCCAATTTCACCGCCCCTGCGTTCAACTGGCAGGCCATTCTGTTCATCGTCCCGGTTGCGCTGGCGCCGGCGATCGAGCATATCGGCGGGGTGATCGCAGTGGGCAGCGTGACCGGCCGTGACTACCTGAAAAAGCCTGGCCTGCATCGGACGTTGCTGGGCGACGGCCTGGCTACCACTGCAGCCGGCCTGTTCGGCGGCCCGCCCAACACCACCTACGCCGAAGTGACCGGCGCGGTGATGCTGACCAAGAACTACAACCCGAAGATCATGACCTGGGCGGCGGTCTTCGCCATTACCCTGGCGTTCATCGGCAAGTTCGGCGCGCTGCTGCAAAGCATCCCGGTGCCGGTGATGGGCGGCATCTTGTGCCTGCTGTTCGGCTCGATTGCAGCGGTGGGCATGAACACCATGATCCGCCACCAGATCGACCTGGCCGAAGCACGCAACCTGGTGATCGTCTCGGTGACACTGGTGTTCGGTATCGGCGGCGTGCTGATCGGCAGCGGTGACGGCCCGGATGACTGGGGCCTGAAGGGCATCGCCCTGTGCGCCATTGTAGCTATTGCCCTGAACCTGATTCTGCCGGGCAATGATGGCTGGAAGCACAAGAAGCTGGATGTATAACCGGTCGGAAGGGGCCGCAACACGGCCCCTTCGATTCAGGCCTTTTCACACATATCAGCCAACACCCTGACCCACTCCGGGTGATCATTCAGGCACGGCACCAGCACCAGTTCCTGGCCACCAGCCTCGACAAACTGCTCGCTGCCACGCATGCCAATCTCTTCCAGTGTCTCGATGCAATCCGCCACAAACGCCGGGCACATCACCAGCAGCTTCTTCACACCGGCCTTGGCCAGCTCATCCAACCGCGTCTCGGTGTAGGGTTCGATCCACTTGTCCCGCCCCAGCCGCGACTGGAACGATACCGACCATTTGCCATCAGGAATGCCCATGCTCTGCGCAAAGGCCTTGGCCGTAGCCAGGCATTGCCCGCGATAGCAAACCGAACGTACTTCGGCGGGTGCACCATGGCAGCAATCGGCAGCACGCAGGTCGTGCTTGACCCCCTTCGGAAACAGCTTCTTCAGGTGCCGTTCCGGCAAGCCATGGAAGCTCAGTAGCAGGTGGTCGTAACCCTGCTCCAGGTACGGCCGGGCGCTGGCTGCCAGCGCCTCGATGTACGCCGGGTGCTCGTAGAACGGCTGCAGCACGCGCATCTGCAACGGTAACTGGCGCTCGCTGACCGCCTGTTTCGCCTGCTCGACCACAGTGGTTACCGTACTGTCGGCGAACTGCGGATAAAGCGGTGCCAAAGTCACCTTGCGCACACCTTGGGCGGCCAGCCGCGCCAACACCTCAGGCAAGGCCGGCTGGCCGTAGCGCATGGCAATTTCCACCGGGCCATGGGGCCAGTGCTCGACCATCGCTGCCTGCAGGCGACGGGTCAGCACAACCAGAGGCGAGCCCTCCTCCCACCAGATCGAAGCGTAGGCGTGTGCCGACTGCTCCGGGCGCTTGACCAGGATCAGTGACACCAGCAAGCGCCGCACCGGCCACGGCAGGTCGACCACGTACGGGTCCATGAGGAACTGGTTGAGGTAGCGGCGCACATCGGCCACCGAGGTGGAGGCCGGGGAACCCAGGTTGACCAGCAGCAGGGCGTGATCGGTCATGCAGCGTCCTATGTCAGAGGCGACTGGACAGGTTGTCCAGTGCCGATTGCAGATCGTTGAAGCGGAAGGTGAAGCCGGCTTCCAGCAAGCGTACCGGGCGCGCCCGCTGGCCTCCCAGCAGCAAGGTCGACATCTCGCCAAGGCCCGCCTTGAGCAACAATGCCGGCACTGGCAACAGCGCCGGCCGATGCAGGGCGCGGCCCAGTCGCCTGGCAAACTCACGGTTGCGCACAGGCTCCGGGGCACAGGCATTATAAGGACCGCTGGCATCCTTGTGCTGCAAGAGAAAATCAATCAGGGCGACCTGGTCATCTATATGAACCCAGGGCATCCACTGCCGCCCGTTGCCCAAAGGCCCGCCCAGCCCCAGCTTGAAAGGCATGCGCAGGCGCGACAAAAAGCCGCCGTCGCTGGCCAGCACCAGGCCGGTACGTACCAGTACCACGCGGATCCCCTGTGCTTGCGAACGCTGGGCGGTCTCTTCCCAGGCAATACACAACTGGCTGGCGAAATCTGCGCGCACTGGGGGTGAAGCTTCGGTCAGTTCACGCTCGCCACCGTCTCCGTACCAACCTACCGCAGAGCCGGAGATCAACACGTGCGGGCGCTGCTCACGGGTGCCCAGCCAAGCCAGTAATTGCTCGGTAAGGGTGACACGGCTGGCCCACAACAAGTTGCGCCGGGCGGCTGTCCAGGGCCTGTCGGCAATTGGCGCACCCGCAAGGTTGACCACCGCATCAAGATGATCGTTGGCCTCCAGCTGCTCCAGGCGCGCGATACCACGTACGCCGCTACCGCAGATTTTCGCCACCTGTTCAGGACGCCTGCTCCAAACCGTAAGCCGATGCCCTTGGCCCAGCCAGTACTGGCACAGATGCTTGCCAATCAAACCGGTGCCACCTGTCAGCAATATATGCATGGCTGTGTCCTCGCAGAATGCGGCGGTGGTCTATTTTTAACATCAAGGCACTTTTTTGACCCGACGCTCTCGTATAAACATAGGCCAACCTGCCCGCCAACACGGAATAACCTTATACAGAATTCTTGCATTGTACAGGTTTGCCTGACAGCGTAGTCTGCTCACAGCAAGGTTTGAAGAGGCCATCATGACAGTACCTATCGCCATCATCGGGGCCGGCATTGCCGGTTTGTCAGCCGCCCAGGCCTTGCAGAAGGCCGGGCAATCCGTGCACTTGTTCGACAAAGGCCACGGCAGTGGCGGGCGCATGGCCAGCAAGCGCAGCGAGGCCGGCGCGCTCGACCTGGGCGCACAGTACTTTACTGCCCGTGACCGACGTTTTGTCGATCAGGTGCAGCAATGGGTGGCTGCCGGCTGGGCCGAGCAGTGGAAGCCTCAACTGTACAACTACCGTGATGACGAACTCACGCCCTCCCCCGATGAGCAAACGCGCTGGGTAGGCGTGCCACGCATGAGCGCCATCACCCGAGGCTTGCTCAAGGACGTCACCGTCAACTTCGGCTGCCGCATAGCGGAAGTGTTTCGCGGCAAGCAGTACTGGCACCTGCAGGACACCGAAGGTTGCAGCCACGGCCCCTACAGCCGTGTGGTCATCGCCGTCCCGGCACCGCAGGCCACGCCACTTCTGGCCGCTACACCAAAGCTGGCTGCGGTGGCCGCTGGGGTGCAAATGGAACCTACCTGGGCCGTCGCCCTCGCCTTCGAGGCACCACTGGATACACCGATGCAAGGCTGCTTCGTGCAGGACAGCCCGCTGGGCTGGCTGGCCCGCAATCGCAGCAAGCCTGGCCGCGACGAGCACCTGGACACCTGGGTACTCCACGCCACGTCAGACTGGAGCCGGCAGCACATCGACCTGCCGAAGGAAGAAGTCATCGAGCAGTTGTGGGGCGAATTCGCCGAACTGGTCGGCTGCGTGGTACCGCCGCCTACCTTCGCCCTCGCCCACCGCTGGCTCTATGCCCGCCCCAGCAGCAACCATGAGTGGGGGGCACTGGCCGATGCTGACCAGGGCTTGTACGCCTGTGGGGACTGGTGCCTGTCCGGGCGTGTCGAGGGCGCATGGCTCAGTGGCCAGGAAGCAGCGCGGCGCTTGCTCGAACACCTTGAGTGATGCAGAACTGTACAAAAATACTAGTTTGCATAACTTCAGCGCTGTGCTGAAATAAACCTGTACAAGTTTTTAGTCGCGTACAGGTTTATTTTCGGAGGCAGCCATGCACGACCCTTCAGCCCACAGCAAGCCGCGTATCGCCATCAGCGCCTGCCTGACCGGGCACAGCGTGCGCTATAACGGCGGCCACAAGGCCTCCGACCTGTGCCGTAAACAGCTGGAGCATCACTTCGACTGGTTACCCGTGTGTCCGGAAGTGGCAATCGGCCTGGGCGTTCCGCGCGACCCGATTCGGCTGGTCGGCAACCCCGAGCAGCCCGAAGTGCTCGGCACCCGTGACCCCGGCAAAGACCTGACCGACCCGCTGCGCACCTATGGCGAGCAGATGGCCGACGAACTTGACGACATCTGTGGCTACATCTTCATGCAGAAGTCTCCTTCTTGCGGCCTGGAACGGGTAAAGGTTTATCAGGACAATGGCCACCCGGCCGTGCATGGCGGCCGTGGCGTCTATGCCCAGGCTTTCTGCGCATTGCGCCCGGACCTGCCAGTTGAAGAAGAAGGCCGCCTGCATGACCCTGTGCTGCGCGAGAATTTCATAAGCCGCGTTTACGCCTACGCCGACTGGCAGCGCCTGCTGGCCGAGGGCCTGAACCGTGGCGCTCTGGTGCGCTTCCATTCGCGCTACAAGTATTTGCTGATGGCCAACAACCCTCAGGCCTATCGCACCCTCGGCCGCCTGCTTGGCAGCATGAGCAAGGATGACGAACCACAGAGCATCGGCCAGCGCTATTTCAGCCAGCTGATGCAGGCCCTGCGCCGCTGCGCCAGCCGCGGCACCCACAGCAACGTGCTGCAGCACCTGAGCGGTTACTTCAAGGATGCCCTGACGCAGCAGGACAAGGCCGAGTTGCAGGCAGTCATCGGCCAATACCAACAAGGCGTGGTACCACTGGTAGTGCCACTGACCTTGCTCAAACACCATTTGCGCAAGCACCCAGACCCCTACCTGCAGCAACAAGCCTACCTGCAGCCTCACCCCGAGAGCCTGGGCTTGCGCAATGCGGTCTGAGGACTTGCTGCCCATCGGCGAACTGGCCCGTCGCACTGGCGTGAACCCGGTCACCCTGCGCGCCTGGGAACGCCGTTATGGGTTGCTCAAACCACAGCGCACTGCCAAGGGGCATCGCCTGTACCCACTTGAGCAGGTCGAACGCGTCGAGGCCGTCCTGGCCTGGCTGCAGCGTGGCGCGTCGGTCGGCCAAGTCCGCGAGTTGCTCGACAAACCCACCAGCACCCCACCGAAGGGTGACTGGCAAGCCCGGCAATTCCAGCTGATCGAAGCCATCGCCAGCCTTTCACAGCGCGCCCTCGACCAGCAACTCAACCAGGCCATGGCGCTGTACCCGGCAGTCACCCTGTGCGAGCAATTGCTGCTGCCGCTACTCGACATGCTCGACCTGCGCTGGCGCAATTACTTCAACGCTCGGCTGGAGCAGGTGTTTTTTCACAGTTGGCTGCGCAGCAAGCTCGGTGCCCGCGTGTACCACGACAACCAGCTGCTGCAAGGTCCTGCAGTATTGCTGGCCGAAGACAGCGAACGCACCTTCAGCCCAGGCCTATGGTTGTGCGCCTGGCTGCTTACCAGCAACGGCTTCCCGGTGGAAGTGCTCGAGCAGCCCGTCGCAGGCTCGCAGTTGCTAAGCGCCGTCAACGCGCTGAAACCACGCGCCTTGCTCCTGCACCTGGGGCCACGCATCGACGACAAGGCGTTGCAGCGCACCCTGCAAGGCTTGCCGGTCCCCAAACTACTGGGCGGTACCACGCTAGCGCTGCATGAAGCCCGCTTGAAGGCTTTTGAGCTGCCCGACCTTTTCCTGTTCGACACCCCGCAGGCGGCATTGCGCGCGCTTCAAGCCCTTGATCGACAGCCTGTAGAGATAAATCCCCCATGCACCTGACCTGGCTGCGCAGCGACCTGCGTATCGATGACAACACTGCACTCAGCGCCTCCACCGAGCGCGGCCCGACCATCGCCCTGTGGCTGGTCAGCCCCGGACAATGGCAAGCCCATGATGATGCCGACTGCAAAGTCGACTTCTGGCTGCGTAACCTGCATGACCTGCGCCAATCACTGGAAAAGCTGAACATACCCCTGCTGATCCGTAGAATTGAGACTTGGGACCAGGCGCCACAGGCGGTGCTCGATGTCTGCCGCCAACATCAGGTGCAAAGCGTGCACTGGAACGAGGAGTACGGCATCAATGAGCAGCGCCGGGATGATGCCACCCGGGCACTGCTGGAAAAGTCGGGCATCCAGGCGCACAGTTACCTCGACCAGCTGTTCTTCCGTCCGGGCACCCTACTGACTCGCAGTGGCGATTACTTCCAGGTGTTCAGCCAGTTCAAGAGAACCTGCCTGGAGCATCTGCACCGCAGCCTGCCGGCCCTGGCACGACGGGTGAAGCGCCAGGCACCGTTGAACATCGACAGCGACCCGGTCCCGCAATATGTAGAGGGCTTCGGAAAAACCACGCACGCACTGCGCGACCACTGGCCAGCCGGTGAAGCTGAGGCACAGTCCCGTCTGTCACGCTTCCTCGACGAAACCATCGACGACTACCACCACTTGCGCGACATACCTGCCAAGCCCGGCACCAGCCAGCTTTCCCCCTACCTGGCCGCCGGCGTGATTTCGCCCCGCCAATGCTTGCACGGTGCACTGGCCGGCAACCGGGGCGAGTTCGACAGTGGTAGCACGGGCGTGCAGACCTGGATCAACGAGCTACTCTGGCGCGAGTTCTACAAGCACATCCTCAGCGGTTATCCACAGGTCTCGCGCCATCGTGCCTTCCGCGCCCAGACCGAAGCCCTGCCCTGGCGTGACGCTCCGGCAGACCTGGAGGCCTGGGAGCAGGGCCGCACCGGCTTCCCGATCATCGATGCCGCCATGCGCCAACTGCTGCACACCGGGTGGATGCACAACCGCTTGCGCATGGTCGTGGCCATGTTCCTCAGCAAGAACTTGCTGATTGACTGGCGCAAAGGCGAGCGGCACTTCATGCGCCACCTGATAGACGGCGACCTGGCCGCCAACAACGGGGGTTGGCAGTGGAGTGCGTCCACCGGCACCGACGCGGTGCCCTATTTCCGCATCTTCAATCCGGTTTCACAGTCGCAGCGCTTCGATCCACAGGGGCAGTTCATTCGGCACTGGGTACCGGAACTACGGGAGCTAGATGAAAAAGCCATCCATCACCCCATTAAATCGACGGACCTTTTCGGTAATACTTCGTACCTAAGTCCAATCGTAGATCTCAGCAGCAGTCGCCAGCGGGCCCTGGAAGCATTCAAAGGGCTGCCACGCCGGCAGAATCAGGGGATAACGTCTTGATTAACTCGCGTAGTTTTTGGGTTACAGGCGCAAGCAACGGACTTGGCTTGGCTTTGGTGGAGCGGATGCTCGATGAAGGACATCGCGTTGCCGCGAGTGGCAAGGATAGCGATGCACTGGATGATTTGGGGTCACGCTACGGCAGCCAATTGTTGCGTTTGCCGTGGCAGTTGCATGAAGAACAACACGTCACCGATGCGTGCCAACAGATTTGCCATGCCTGGTGTTCGCTGGACGGGCTGATCCTCAACACCGGCACCACCGATTACCTGCCAGACAATGTCAGTGACAGTGAGCTGATCGAAGCGATCGTCACCACCAACCAGCTGGCCGCAGAGCATTGCCTGAGCAAAGTGCTGCCGTTGCTGGCAAAGGGGAAGTCGCCCCAGGTGATGGCGCTTTTCAATCGCTATTCGGCATTGCAACTGTTTGCACCGACACAGGTGACTGCGGGCTGGAACAACTTGCCGCAATGGCTGCGTGAGCAGCGCAAGGCCCTTGAGGAGCAAGGGGTAGCACTGACCATTGTTGGGCCACAATCGCTGAAGGTAACGGTAACGTCGGCACAGGCGATACCGGAGGCGTGGACGCCCGGCAGTGCCGCTGAGGAGTTATTGCGGCGGTGGCCTCAGCGAGAGCCGGAACTGATTCTGGAGACTCTGGACGTCAGTAGCCTGTGGCCGCTGACGCGCTAACACCTGAAATCAGCACTACCGTCTTCGCGGGCATTGCCCGCGAAGGGGTGAATGCTGGTGAACTCAGAGCGCCATTCGGTAATGCAGGCTGTAGCTTTCTACGCCATCATTGGGCTCTTTGATGCCGGCGTTCGAGTAGTGAATCGCCCGCACCCCAATCTCATGCCCGCCGGCAAAGCGCAAACCAAAGCCGATGCGGTCCTCGAACTGGAAAGCCGAACCCAGCTCGTTGCTTTCCAGCTCGGTGCTGGAGAATGCCGCCACCCCGATCCCCGCTTCGATGTAAGGCTTCACCGACTCCCCGGCAAATTCATAGACGAACACTGGTGCGAAGGACAGGCTGTGATTGCTCGCGGTCTCGTCGCCATCCCAGTAGGTGTAGGCCCCATCCCAATAGCCGGTCAGCCGGCCAACGCTGGTCTGCCACCAGCTCGCGTCCCAGTTCGATTGCAACCCCAGACGATATACCATGGTCGAATCACCGGTCTGCCCCACCGAAAACGAAGCGTCGGCAGCTTGTGCCGACATCGCTTGACCCATAACAAAGGCAGCAGCCGCTGCCAAGCCGAGCAGTTTCCTCATAAGAAACATCCTTCCTGATGCTGTTGTTAGTGTCCGCCTCATCTCAGGCAAAGCGGTAGAAAGCAGAAGTGGAACGATAGTTCAGCCGTTCTTCACGTTTTTTTCACAACGCAAAGCTTTGCACATCGTCGGACTTATGCCACAGCACAGGTAGGATTTTTCTTAAGGTTTCGGGATCAGCGCTTGTCCAGAAGCGTGCAGCGCCGGCTGGGCCTTCGGCCAACAGATCATTGCCACCCAGCAGTCGTCGCAATTGACGCGCCACGGCCGCACCGGTGTCGATAATCGCCACGTCGTCCGGCACCATGCCGGACAGCAATGGGCGAAGGAAAGGGTAATGGGTGCAGCCGAGGATCAGCGTATCGCACCCTGCTGCCAGCAGCGGCTGCACGTAACCTTGCAGCATCTGGCGCAACGCCGGACTTGCAAGGTCACCGGTTTCGATCAGCTCGACCAGCCCCGGGCAAGGCTGGGTAATAACCTGTACGTCGTTGGCGAAGCGGTCGAGCAAGGCTGCGAACTTGGCACTCTGCAGGGTACCGGTAGTGGCCAGCACACCGACCACGCCCGAGCGGGTGGCGGCCGCAGCAGGCTTCACGGCCGGCTCCATGCCCACCAACGGCCAGGTCGGATACAGCTCACGCAGGTCGGCCACTGCCGCCACCGTGGCGGTGTTGCAGGCCAACACCATGGCCTTTGCGCCTTGTTCATGGAAGAACCCGGCAATGTGCCGGCAGCGCTCGCGGATATAGTCCGCCGACTTCTCACCGTAGGGTATATGCCCGCAGTCGGCCACATACAGCAACGTCTCGTTGGGCAGCAGGCGCTGGATCTCGGCCAGCACCGACAAACCGCCAACCCCCGAGTCCATGACGCCGACCGGCGCCGAGCGCTCAGCCATCGCGCTTGCCACAGACCGTGCAAGCCGGGTCGCGCTTGACACGAAGCTCGCGGATACGGGTGCCGAGGGCATCGATCAACAGCAAGCGGCCGACCAACGGCTCACCGAAGCCAGCCAGCAGCTTCATCGCCTCCAGCGCCTGCAGGCTACCCACCAGCCCCACCAGAGGGCCAATGACGCCAGCTTCGCTGCACGTCAGTTCAGCTTCGCTACCATGCCCGTACAGGCAGTGGTAGCACGGGCTGTAGTCGCGCCGCGGGTCGAACACCGACAGTTGACCTTCCAGACGGATGGCCGCACCGCTGACCAGCGGCTTGCCAGCGGCGAAACAGGCAGCGTTGACCGCCTCGCGGGTTGAGAAATTGTCGGAGCAGTCCAGCACCAGGTCGACCGCCGCCACCGCAGCCGCCAGCGAGTCCTCGTCCAGTGCCTGGCGGTGAGCAACCAGGCTGACTTCCGGGTTGATTGCCTGCAAGCGCTGCAAGGCCGAGTCGACCTTGCTCATGCCGACGCTGGCACTGTCGTGGATTACCTGGCGTTGCAGGTTGGTCAGGTCGACGGTGTCGAAGTCGGCCAGGTGCAGCTCACCCACTCCGGCCGCGGCCAGGTAAAGGGCCACTGGCGAGCCCAAGCCACCCAGCCCGACAATCAGCGCTTTGCTCTGCTTGAGCCGCAGTTGGCCATCGATGTCGATCTGAGCCAGCAGCACCTGGCGGCTGTAACGCAGCAGTTCCTGATCACTCAGCATGGCAGTCGCCCCAGGGTAATGCGTTCATGGCCGCCCAGGTCCGTGCGGCTGGCCACCTCGATAAAGCCATGTTCAGCCAGCAGAGCGCGTACCGCTGCCGCCTGATCGTAGCCATGTTCCAGCAGTAGCCAGCCACCTGGCAACAGGTGCGCTGGGGCCTGGGTGGCGATCACACGAAGGTCGTCCAGGCCATCGGCACCGGCCACCAGGGCACTGCTGGGTTCGAAGCGCACGTCGCCGGCCACAAGGTGCGGGTCTTCAGCGGCGATGTAGGGCGGGTTGCTGACAATGAGGTCAAAACGCTCCCCGGCCAGGCTGTCGAACCAGTGGCTTAGCCTTACCCGAGCGTTGGCTAGGCCTAACCGCTGGCGGTTGCGCTCGGCGAGGGCGGCAGCCTCCTCCACCCGGTCAACCGCTGTCACCTGCCAGGCCGGGCGCTCGCTGGCCAGCGCCAGAGCGATGGCACCCGTACCGGTACCCAGGTCGAGAACCTTGGCTGGCGAAGCGGGTTGCAGCTCAAGGGCCGTCTCGACCAGCAGCTCGGTATCCGGTCGCGGGATCAGGGTATGCGGGGCAACCTCCAGGTCGATCTTCCAGAAGCCCTGCAGCCCAAGGATATAGGCCACTGGCTCGCCGCCCCGGCGGCGCTTCAGGTAGCCGGCATAGGTCTCGGCATCTTCGCTGCTGACAATACGCTCGGGCCAGGTATGCAGGTAGCTGCGCGATTTACCGATGGCCGCAGCCAGCAGCAGTTCGGCATCCAGGCGCTCAGTGGGCGATTCGGGCAACTGCGCGTTGCGCAACAGGCTGGCGATGACAGTCATCAGTCCCCCAAGGCGGCCAGTTGATCGGCCTGGTATTCGGCCAGCAGCGGTTCGATCACCGCGTCTACGCCACCGCTGAGGATGTCGTCCAGCGAATACAAGGTCAGGTTGATGCGGTGATCGGTCACCCGGCCCTGTGGGTAATTGTAGGTGCGGATGCGCTCGGAGCGGTCACCGGAACCCACCAACAGCTTGCGCTCACTGGCAATGGCGTTCTGCGCCGCACTGGTCTGCATGTCGTTCAGCTTGGCCGACAGCCAGGACATGGCACGGGCGCGGTTCTTGTGCTGCGAGCGCTCCTCCTGGCATTCGACCACGATACCGGTGGGCAAGTGGGTGATGCGGATCGCCGAGTCGGTCTTGTTGACGTGCTGGCCGCCGGCACCGGAGGCACGGTAGGTATCCACGCGCAGGTCGGCCGGGTTGATTTCGATGGCAGCCTGCTCGTCCGGCTCGGGTAGCACCGCCACCGTGCATGCGGAAGTGTGGACACGGCCTTGGGACTCGGTCTCGGGCACACGCTGAACCCGGTGCGCACCGGACTCGAACTTGAGCTTGCCGTAGACGTTCTCGCCCTCGACGCGGGCAATGATTTCCTTGTAGCCGCCGTGCTCGCCTTCGTTCTCGGACAAGATCTCCAGGCGCCAGCCGCGCTTTTCGGCGTAGCGCGAGTACATGCGGAACAGGTCACCAGAGAAGATGGCTGCCTCGTCGCCACCCGTACCGGCGCGGATTTCGAGAAACACGTTGCGGCCGTCGTTGGGGTCTTTGGGCAGCAGCATGCGCTGCAGTTGCGCCTCCAGCGTCAGCAGTTGCTCCTTGGCTTCACGCACCTCTTCCACGGCCATTTCACGCAGGTCCGGGTCACTGTCCTTGAGCAGCGCCTGGGCGCCTTCGAGGTCGTCCTGGACTTTACGCCACTCTTTATAGGCAGCGTAAACCGGCTCGACCTCGGCATACTCACGTGAGTAGGCGCGAAAACGCGTCTGGTCGGAAATAACCTCGGCGTCACCGAGCAGGGCGGTGAGTTCTTCAAAACGGTCCTGGAGGATTTCCAGTTTGTTCAGCAGCGACGCTTTCATTGCGGGGATTTGTCCGTGGAGCCCTCGTTGAGGGCAAAGAGTTCCTGGGCCATGGCCAGCGCATCGAGGCGGCCCTCGGCCGAGAGCTTTTTCAGCTGCACGCTGGGCGCATGCAGGAGTTTGTTGGTCAGGCCCCGGGCCAGTTGGGCCAGCACGTCTTCGGGGTTGCCGCCATTGGCCAGCAGGCGCAGGGCCTTTTGCAGTTCTTCGTCGCGAAGGCGCTCACTTTGCTGGCGATAGGCCCTGAGCACGTCCACTGCAGCCAGTTCGCGCAGGCGCAGCATGAAGTCTTCGGCGCCCACGGATACCAGCTCTTCGGCCGCCTGAGCTGCACCCTGGCGGCTCTTGAGGTTTTCTGCCACTACATCGTGCAGGTCGTCGACGGTGTACAGGTAGACATCATCCAGCTCGCCGACTTCGGTTTCGATATCGCGAGGTACAGCGATGTCGACCATGAAAATCGGCTTGTGTCGGCGCTGTTTCAGTGCACTCTCGACCGCGCCCTTGCCCAGAATCGGCAACTGACTGGCGGTGGAACTGATCACGATGTCACTGTTGGCCAGTTCCTGTGGAATGTCTGCCAGCAGCACGGCATGCGCACCGAACTGCTCGGCCAGGATGCTGGCGCGCTCCAGGGTGCGGTTGGCCACCACGATACGGCGTACGCCCTGCTCGTGCAGGTGGCGGGCGACCAGGGTGATGGTTTCGCCGGCACCGATCAGCAGGGCCTGGCTGCGGCCCAGGTCGGCGAAAATCTGCTTGGCCAGGCTGACCGCGGCGAACGCAACCGAAACCGGGTTTTCACCGATGGCCGTATCGGTACGCACCTGCTTGGCGGCGCTGAAGGTGGCCTGGAACAGGCGCCCAAGCAACGGCCCGACGGTACCGGCTTCGCGGGCCACGGCGTAGGCGGACTTCATCTGGCCCAGGATCTGAGGCTCGCCCAGAACCAGCGAGTCCAGGCCCGAAGCCACACGCATCATGTGCTTCACGGCGTCGTGCTCTTCATGCACGTAGGCGCTGGCGCGCAGCTCGTCGAGGCTGAGGCGGTGATAGTCGGCCAGCCACTGCAGCACGGCGTCGGCGGACAGGTGGTCCTGCTCTATATAAAGCTCACTGCGGTTGCAGGTCGACAGGATCGCCGCCTCGCGGCTGGACGTCAGTCGGCAGAGCTGCTGCAGGGCGTCTACCAGCTGCTCTGGGGTAAACGCCACGCGCTCGCGTACGTCTACCGAGGCAGTCTTATGGTTGATACCAAGTGCAAGAAAGGCCATGCAAGGTCGCTGGTTGTGACGGGAAGCCGATAATTGTCCTCTTTCGCAGGTTTCAGGACAACCACCGTTCGCTATTGTGCTGATA
Organism: Pseudomonas sp. yb_5; assembly: GCF_043103865.1. Taxonomy (NCBI): domain Bacteria; kingdom Pseudomonadati; phylum Pseudomonadota; class Gammaproteobacteria; order Pseudomonadales; family Pseudomonadaceae; genus Pseudomonas; species Pseudomonas sp. yb_5. The sequence goes on along the minus strand of NZ_JBICKE010000106.1, from coordinate 164,662 downwards.
GTCCTGCGGCTATCGCCGCTCGCGGCCGAGCATCAGCGTCGATTTCAGGTTTCACTCCCGCTTTTGATCTTCGCGACTTCAGGAGGCCGGAGAGAGGGGACCCCGGAGCGCAGCGCAGGGGGCGGATGATGGGAGCGCAGCGTTTTTTGGTGGGCTTGCCCCGTGACAACGGACGCCAAGAAGCTGGCTACAGAGCTAACTGCCTTAAGCCTTTTGCGAAAAGGTGAGTCAGCGTCGCCATCGCAAATGACGGTTCGCCGAGTCAAAACAGACCACTTCGCTTCTTGCTTCTTGCTTCTTGCTTCTTGCTTCTTGGATGTGAGCATCCACATCAAGTAGGTATTCATTCGCGAAGGTGGCGCGTAGTCACCTTTCCGCCCTTCCGGCGGGTTACTTTGGTCGTGGCCAAAGTAACCAAAACCGTCGGCTCCCATCATCCGGCCCCTACGCTGCGCTCCGGGGTCCCCTCGCTCCGGACTTGCTCACGGGAGGACCGCGCTGCAGGCCCCATCCTGGGGCCCAGCGCTTGACGGGCATCCATGCCCGTCACCTCCCTCCGCAAGCCCTGCGCTCGGCCTCCTGAAGTCGCAATCTGCGTCGCCTGAACTATCGCGCGCTTAGAAGCAAAAGCAAGAGCAAGAGCAAGAGCAAGAGCAAGAGCAAGAGCAAAAGCAAGAGCAAGAGCAAGAGCAAGTTGGAAAAACCGTAATGCATGGTTCATTCAATAAAGACACGATCGATAGCCTGCTGGTCGCGAAATTGGCCGGCCAGTTTCAATATCGCCCAGGCCAACTAAGCCGACCAAAGCGAGAAAACTCCTAAATATTTCCAGAGGACTTATCCACTAGCTTGTAGTCCATTTCCCAAATATATGCCCAGCTGTTGCCCCCCCCTTTCCGCGCCTAGCCTTGCCAATCACTGACGGGGTAAGTCCCGTCGTCACATCAATATTCCGTACCCACATTCTTGCCAAGGAGCGGTAAACATGGCTTTTGACGCGTATTTGCAAATCAGCGATATCCCAGGCGAAGCCTTGGACGAAAAGTACAGCAAGTGGATTGAAGTGACCGGTTATGACTTCGGTGTAAGCCAAAGCACCTCCGCCGGCGGCGCCAGCTCTGGCCGCACCGCAGCCAGCAACTTCACCTTCACTAAGTTTCTCGACAGCGCCAGTTGCAAACTGATGGAGGCCAGTTGTGCAGGCCAGCATTTCAAGGAAGTGAAACTCGCGCTGTGCCGCGCGGGCGGCGACAAGCTCAAGTATTACGAAATCATTCTCGAAGAAGTGATCATCGCCGACTACACCCAGAGCGCCGCCGATGGCGTGCCGATCGAGGTGGTTCAGCTCGACTACGGCCGAATCAAGACCACCTATACCCAGCAAAAACGCACCGACGGCTCCGGCGGCGGCAACATTGCTGGCGGGTGGGACCGGATCGGTAACAAGAAGTACGCATGAGGGGTCGCCATGTCTGAAGCCCGTGCGTTCATCAACCCCCGGATGCAAAACTACCACACGCTCAAGGCCGGTCTCGCGCTGACCCGGCACTCGGCCAGCAAGTTTGACATCCTCAATTCGCACATTTTCAACAGCGTGGTCAGAGGCGGCGAACTGGTGATCGTCGGTGACTGGTCCACGCCTTCCTGCACCAGTCAGGAGGCGTATCTGATGTCGAAAGCTGCCGTGACCCATATGGGGCTGATGCGCAGCGGGCAAGGTGCCGATGAGTTTTTTCTGGAGAACTTCGAACTGTTGAAGAGCTTGCTCGCCCACGCGTCAATGGGTGCAGGCGTGGTTAGCGATGGCTGGAGCAAGCATCTGAAAGCAATTGAGGGCACATTGCTGGAAATCGAGAAATTGCACAGGGAGCATCTGGGCTCAGGGACGCTCAATGCCCGCGACCAGTTTTATGCCAAGCGTGCGGCACTGTTCTCGAAACTTGACGAACAGTTGGGCCAGCTGGCGGGGTTCGGCGCTGGATTGCGCAACAAGGGATCGATCAAGAGGACACTGGCCATTTCTACGAAAAGCTATTTGCACACGGGTGAAATTGCGGGGTATGCGGATAAGGTTGCCGGGGTGGGCAAGGCTGCCAACCTGATCAAAAAAGGAACCTATATTGGCATAGCGCTTGACGTAGCAGCGACGGGGCTAGAGATTCGCCAGGCTTGTATTCTGGGCAGAGAAAGCGAATGCCAGCGAGCTGCATATGTAAACTCTGCATCATTAGCTGGAGGTCTGGCTGGTAGCGCTGTAGGCGGTTACCTAGGAGGGAGTATTGTTGCACCCGCAGTATGTGCGGCACTAGGAGTAGGGACTGCCGGACTAGGGGCACTCACCTGCGCGGTCATCGGTGGCGCTGCCGGGGCGAAGTTAGCCGGTGATTTCGCAGGAGAAAAAGGCGAGGTATTAGGTGACTTTTTGTATCACGAGCTCTCAAAATGACTAACATAGAGCCAGGACTGATCGCGCTGATCCTGATTACAGCAATGCTAATTGCCGCTAGCGCGCAAATTATTATTTCACACAAATACACCGAGCATTTTGAATCTTTCCTGCCCACCTCTCGCCTCGTATCTGACAACATCAAAAATTACCAGCACGCCGGGCTCTTGGGCAAAACAATAAGAACCGGTCAGATTGCAACACTGTTGGCCCTACCCAAAATCTTCATTTACAGGGGTTACGCTGATATTGAGGAAATAAAAAATTTCCCCCTCCGCGAAAAGCGCATTTTGTTAACCCTATGGGTTATTCACATCACCTTGTTCATTGCACTGATGCTGTCGCATTATCTATGACTTCATGCCGATACGACTTGCCCCGAATCGAAACCTGACGTGGTAACGTAACAAGGGGATATTTCCTACAAAAGCCTGTACCGCTGGCCGCGATAATTAGTGTAGAAGAGCTAAATACGTCCATGGATCTTCCTTGACAGGCCGTGTCGCCGGGGGAGGGATAGCAGCAAGCTACGGTGGTACTATTGCCACTAGGGAAACTCCGAACAAGTTGCTCATCAGTCGGAAATGGGCGGCTTAGGGATGCCGAAAAGCCCGCTTTTCAGTCGCTGATTATTGGATAACCAAGGCAAAGCCTTGGTTATCTGGACTCACGGGCGCACCTCTCCCGCAGCAGGCAATAATTGCCGGCGCACCATCCACAGATTCGACAGGGCAAACAGCGTGGTCAGTTGCGCCGTGTTCTTGGCCAAGCCGCGAAAACGAGTCTTTACATAGCCGGACTGGCGTTTGATCACCCGGAACGGGTGCTCCACCTTCGCACGCACTTGCGCCTTGGCCTTTTCGATCTTGCGCTTGGCTTGGTAGAGCACGCTGCGTTTGCTCAAGTGTTTGTAGGTGCTGCGGCGGGCAGCGACCTGCCATATCACCTGCCGTCCCTCGTGTTCTGGCCGCTTTTCCACGCCTGTGTAACCCGCATCCGCACACACGACATTCTCTTCGCCATGCAATAGCTGAGCGACCTCCGTCACGTCAGCTACGTTCGCGGCAGTGCCATGAACGTGATGCACCAGACCCGATTCAGCATCCGCGCCGATGTGGGCCTTCATGCCGAAATGGTGAGTCGGCCACAGGAACTGCCCCCGTAGCCGCTCGCAGAACCGTACGTGACACTCTCGCGTCATACGGCTCCCGTTATCCAACCTGTTGCTCGGTTACTTGCCAGTGATAAAACAGTCGAGGGGCAGCCTTATGCACCGTGTCCAACCATTTAGATATACGCCGCTTGCGCCCGTGAAGTATTTTGTACTTACGACCGGCCCAACGCTTGAGCGCGCTATCGATATGTCGAAAGATACCAAGCATGGCCGTCCGATAGAACGCGCCATAGTACTGCCACCAACCTTGTATCACTGGGTTGTAAAGCCGAGCCACAGCAGCCAGCGTCACATGAGTTTGGCGGCTGACCCGCCACTCGCGCACTGCTCGCCGCATCCGCTTCAACGCTTGCGCACTGACTCCCGGAAGGAAGCTGGTGAAAAGCTTGTTCTGCTGGCCGATTGCCTTCCTAGGTCTAAAAGTGAAACCAAGGAAGGTAAAGCTCACATGCGGATACCCTGCGCGTCGATTGCTGTCCTTGCAGTACACGATTTTCGATTTCTCGGGATGCATCGTGAGGCCACAAACCGCTAGACGTGAAGCGATTGAACGCATCACGTGTTCTGCTTGCCTCTGGCTACGACAATGCACTACCGCATCATCGGCATACCGGGCAAAAGGACAGTTTGGGCTATTTCGTTGCATCCATGCGTCAAAGGCGTAATGCATGAACAGATTCATCAACATGGGACTGATCACGCCGCCTTGCGGGGTGCCACGTTCGCGTTGAATGCGAACGCCATCTGCTGCCTCGAATGGAGCAACCAGCCATCGTTCGATGTACAGCAGTATCCAATCCTCTTTGATATGGGTTCGCACCGCTTTCATCAGCAGTTCATGATCAATGTGATCGAAAGCCGCCTTGATATCAAACTCCACCACCCAGTCGTATCGCCAGCAGCGTTCGCGTGTGATCGCTATGGCCTGTTTGGCTGAACGTCCTGGTCGGTATCCATATGAGTCCGGATGGAAAAGCGCATCCAGCTTTGGCTCGATGAGGAGTTTGACTACAGTTTGTGCGATACGGTCGCTGACCGTCGGCACTCCCAACCTGCGTATACCCCCCGATGCCTTCGGTATCTCAACAGCCTTGACCGGCGGCGGGAAATAAGACCCCGACGACATTCGATTCCATAGCTTGTAAAGATTCTTCGGCAGGTTCCGCTCAAAATCGGCAATGGTCTCATCGTCGATTCCAGCAGTTCCCCGGTTGGTTCTGACCTGCTGATAGGCCTCCCATATCACGCGCTTCGCTATGTTGTAAGGTTTGTTCGAACTCACACCGCTCATCCCCTGAGGTTGGCGGCGTTCGTTGACAGGATAACGCCTCCCCTTCGCTCCAGCTTCATTACAAAGCCTTCATCACTACTACAGGAGGCTCCGCCCCTTATTCCAGCATTGGTATTCTTCCTCATGGTTTTAGCCATTTGTCATTTTCCTTTGCATCTGGAACAAGGTTCTCACGTTCCGTACCCAAGCCTGTATGAAGATCATGCCGCCTTTACACCGGCTGCCACTGGGGCCGTAAGCAGGTAACGCCCCAACTCGTCCTGAAGCCAATACTCAACCTCAGTTTCGACAGCACTTTAGGGAATAACGATGCGTCATCGGACGGTTTGCTCTCGCTCATCTTCTCCATACTCACCTGCCATCATCATGGGATGACTTTTCCTCGGTCGCTCACCACCGCACCTTTTGGATGCAGCAGCACCGGGTGGTTTGAAGCCTGCTCCTGCAAGCCGACTTCGGAAGGCCTACTTCCATCTTCGGTACAGCATCACAGGTCATACGACCTGTGTTCGTGACACACAGTACTGGTTGCCCTTCTTCGTTTGATGCATTTCAGGATCGCGCTTGCCTTCCTTGTTCTTGGTCGAACTGGGCGCGTGGATGATGGTCGCATCGACAATGGTGCCCTGGCGCAACGACAGGCCCTTGTCTTGCAGGTAATTGTTGATGGTTTCCAGAATGCCGGCTGCCAACTGATGCTTCTCCAGCAGGTGCCGGAAGTTCATGATCGTCGTGTCTTCGGGGATCGGAGCGCTGAGCGTCAGACGAGCGAACTGGCGCATCGAAGTGATCTCGTACAGCGCCTCTTCCATGGCGGGATCGCTCAAAGAGAACCAATTCTGCAGCAGGTGAATGCGCAGCATGGTTTCCAGAGGATAAGGCTTGCGGCCACCGCCAGCCTTTGGGTAGTGAGGCTCGATCAACGCCACCAGTCCACTCCACGGAACCACCTGTTCCATCTCGGCCAGGAAACGCTCGCGACGGGTTTGCTTGCGCTTGCCGGCGTACTCGAAATCGGAAAAACTCATCTGACTCATGGGATGGCGGACTTGTAGAAGGCAGTTGGACGGAGGGCTATTTCAGCACAGGTCAGATGGCCTGTGCTGACTTGATCGGAGAATCCCTAGCGGGCGGCCGCATCGCGCTTCGACAAGCTCAAGCGGAATTATGAAAGCGCAGTGGCCATGGCCTGCGCCTTTCTTTGGCTACCCATGTGAAACGGGAACAGCCCCTAACTCCGCACATTACGCTTCTCATGGCGCTTGTGCTCTCCCATTTCCTGCTTCCAGGGACGTAAAATATACAGGCAGGGGTTGGGTCATTGCGTCAGAAGCCCCCTCGAACCTCTCCCCCACCCCGCTGTCCTACTTAGCACCACCCAGCCTGTAAACCACGACCTTCGCAGGTGGGTTTGCCCCCGCGCTTGTGTCATCATGCTCCGACCGCCGGTGAGTCCTCCTATAAGCCTTTTCTATGAACAAACCATACGCATTGCTGCTTGCCTTCGCCCTGCTCCAGGGCTGCCAGAGCCTGGCCCCGCAAAAGGCCGAGCCTCCCGTCGCCGAAGCTGGCAAGGGCGAGGCGGAAAAGCCCGTCGTGTATGGCTCGTTCAAGCAGGACACACTCTATAGCCTGTTGGTGGCAGAGCTGGCCGGCCAGCGCAACCGTTTCGACATTGCCCTGGCCAACTACACCGATCAGGCGGCAAAAACCCAGGACCCCGGGGTTTCCGAGCGCGCCTACCGCATTGCCGAGTACCTCGGCGCCGACGAGCCGTCACTGGAGAATGCGCTGGTCTGGGCGCGCAACGATCCGCAGAACCTCGACGCCCAGCGCGCCGCCGCCATTCAGCTGGCCCGCGCCGGTCGCTATGACGAGTCCATGACCTACATGGAAAAGGTACTGCAGGGCCAGGGCGACACCCACTTCGACTTCCTCGCCCTGTCCGCAGCGGAAACTGACTCGGGCACCCGCGACGGCCTGCTACAAAGTTTCGAACGCCTGCTGGTGAAATACCCCGACAACAGCCAGCTGATATTCGGCAAGGCCCTGCTGCTGAACCAGGACGGCAAGACCGAAGAAGCCTTGGAACTGCTCGAGTCGCACCCGCCACAAAACGGCGAAGTCGCCCCGATCCTGCTGCGCGCCCGTCTGCTGCAGGCCTTGGACCGTGGTCCGGAGGCACTGCCACTGCTGCGCGGTGCAATTCGCGACAACCCGGACGACAAACGCCTGCGCCTGACCTACGCTCGCACCCTGGTCGAACAGGACCGTATCGCCGATGCCAAAGGCGAGTTCATCAGCCTGGTCCAGCAATACCCCGATGATGACGAATTGCGCTACTCGCTGGCGCTGGTGTGCCTGGAGAACAAAGACTGGGATGAAGCCGAAGGCTACTTGCAGGAGCTGGTCGAGCGCGACAGCTACGTTGACGCCGCGCACCTGAACCTGGGCCGCATCCACGAGGAGCGCCACGACCCGGTTGGCGCTCTGCGTGAATACGCCCTGGTCGGCCCAGGCCCGGACTACCTGCCGGCACAGCTGCGCCAGGCCGACATCCTGATCGCCAACGGCCGCGGCAGCGATGCCTCGCGCCTGCTCGCCGAAGCGCGCGAAGCCCAGCCAGACTACGCCATCCAGCTATTCCTGATCGAATCGGAAAGCTACAGCAACAACAACAAGGACGCCCAGGCCAACCAGGTGCTGCAGCAAGCCATCAAACGCTACCCGGACGACCTTAACCTGCTTTACACCCGCGCCATGCTGGCCGAGAAGCGCAACGATCTGACGCAAATGGAAAAAGACCTGCGCGCCATCATCGCCCGCGAGCCAGAAAACGCCATGGCCCTGAACGCCTTGGGCTACACCCTGGCCGACCGCACCACCCGCTATGCCGAAGCCAAAGCGCTGATCGACAAGGCCCACCAACTGACCCCCGATGACCCGGCAGTGCTCGACAGCCTGGGTTGGGTCAACTATCGCCTGGGCAACCTCGAGGTAGCTGAAACCTACCTGCGCCAGGCCTTTGCCAACTTCCCCGACCACGAAGTGGCCGCCCACCTGGGCGAAGTGCTGTGGGCCAACGGCAAGCGCCGCGAAGCTCGCCATGTATGGGCCAAAGGCTTCGAAGCCCAGGCCGATAGCCCTATCCTGCGCAAGACCCTCTTGCGCCTGACCGGATCCGAGACTCTTTAACGCCATGTTCCTGCGCCATTGCATCACCTTTTCCTTGATCGCCCTGCTGGCCGGCTGTGCCGGCTTCGGTAGCCGCGAGGCCCTGCAAGGCCACGGCGACCCGCAGCAGTGGCGCGCCCACAAAGAGCAGTTGAGCAGCCTCGATGGCTGGCAGATCGACGGCAAGGTCGGCATCCGCGCCCCGCGCGATTCCGGCAGCGGTACGCTGTTCTGGCTGCAACGTCAGGACTACTACGACATTCGCCTGGCCGGCCCGCTGGGGCGGGGCGCCGCACGCCTGACCGGCCGCCCGGGTGGCGTCGTACTGGAAGTGGCCAATCAGGGCCGCTACGAAGCCGCCAGCCCTGAAGCATTGCTGGAAGAGCAACTGGGCTGGCAACTGCCGGTTTCGCACCTGGTCTGGTGGGTCCGCGGCCTGCCCGCCCCCGACAGCAAGAGCAAGCTGACCCTGGACGGCGACAGCCGTCTGGCCAGCCTGGACCAGGATGGCTGGCAGGTGAAGTACCTGAGCTATACCGAACAGAACGGCTACTGGTTGCCCGAGCGCCTGAAGCTGCACGGCAAGGACCTGGACGTGACCCTGGTGGTCAAGGACTGGCAGCCACGCCAGCTGGGGCACTGATCTCATGCACAAGCTCACCCTGCCCGCCCCGGCCAAGCTCAACCTGTGGCTGCACATCATCGGCCGCCGCGCGGATGGCTACCACGAGCTGGAAACGGTGTTCCAGTTTCTCGACCACGGCGACGAACTGAGCTTCGCCCTGCGTGACGATGGCGTGATCCACTTGCACTCCGAGATCGAGGCAGTCCCCCACGACAGCAACCTGATCGTGCGGGCCGCGCGCATGCTGCAAGCACAATCGGGCACCACACTCGGCGCCGACATCTGGCTGAACAAGGTACTGCCCATGGGCGGAGGTATCGGCGGCGGCAGCTCGGACGCCGCGACCACCCTGCTGGCCCTCGCCCACCTGTGGCAACTGGACTGGGACGAAGACCGCTTGGCCGCACTGGGTCTGAGCCTGGGCGCCGATGTGCCGGTGTTCGTACGCGGCCACGCGGCGTTCGCGCAAGGTGTAGGGGAGCAACTGACCCCGGTCGACCCGATCGAACCCTGGTATGTCGTGCTGGTGCCGCAAGTGTCTGTCAGTACAGTAGAAATTTTTTCACATCCGCAGTTGACACGTGATTCACTCCCCCTTAAGATGCGCCCCGTTCCCGAGGGAAACAGTCGAAATGACTGCCAACCGGTGGTAGAGCAGAATTACCCGGAAGTTCGCAATGCGTTGAATTCACTGGGAAAATTCACTGAGGCTCGACTAACCGGCACTGGAAGTTGTGTGTTTGGGGCCTTCCCAAGCAAAGCCGAAGCTGATAAAGTTCTGGCCCTTCTTTCAGCGACCCAAACAGGGTTTGTGGCGAAAGGAAGCAATGTTTCGATGTTGCATCGCAAGCTGCAAAGTCTGGTCAAGAAGTCGAGCGCATGAGCGTTCGCAGCAACAGATACAGGGGCGTCGCCAAGCGGTAAGGCAGCAGGTTTTGATCCTGCCATGCGTTGGTTCGAATCCAGCCGCCCCTGCCATTTTCCTTATACTCATCCAGGTATACCCTCAGCCTTCAGGTACTGCGCGTGTCCAAGATGATGGTCTTTACGGGGAACGCTAACCCCGATCTGGCTCGGCGTGTCGTACGTCAGCTGCATATCCCTCTCGGTGACGTCTCTGTCGGTAAATTCTCCGACGGCGAGATCAGTACTGAGATCAATGAAAATGTTCGCGGTAAAGACGTTTTCATTATTCAGCCGACCTGCGCCCCGACCAACGATAACCTGATGGAACTGGTAGTGATGGCCGACGCCTTCCGCCGCTCCTCAGCATCCCGAATCACCGCCGTGATTCCCTACTTCGGATATGCCCGCCAGGACCGCCGTCCGCGTTCGGCACGTGTAGCCATCAGCGCCAAAGTCGTTGCTGACATGCTCACTGTCGTAGGTATCGACCGTGTACTCACCGTTGACCTGCACGCTGACCAGATCCAAGGCTTCTTCGATATCCCCGTCGACAACATCTACGGCTCGCCCGTACTGGTTGACGACATCGAAGACCAGCGTTTCGAGAACCTGATGATCGTTTCCCCGGACATCGGTGGTGTCGTGCGCGCACGCGCTGTCGCCAAGTCCCTGGGCGTCGATCTGGGTATCATCGACAAACGCCGCGAGAAGGCTAACCACTCCGAGGTTATGCACATCATCGGCGACGTCGAAGGGCGCACCTGCATCCTGGTAGACGACATGGTCGACACCGCCGGCACCCTGTGCCACGCGGCCAAAGCCCTGAAAGAGCACGGCGCTGCCAAGGTTTACGCCTACTGCACGCACCCTGTTTTGTCGGGCCGCGCGATCGAGAACATCGAGAAGTCGGTACTGGACGAGCTGGTGGTGACCAACACCGTTCCGCTGTCCGCCGCTGCTCAAGCCTGTGATCGTATCCGCCAGCTGGATATCGCACCGGTTGTCGCTGAAGCGGTACGCCGCATCAGCAACGAAGAATCGATCAGCGCGATGTTCCGCTAAGCGGAACACACGCTGACGAAAAGCGCCCCGCCCCAACACAGGTTGTTGGGGCGGGGCTTTTTTGCCATCCCCGCTGGCGCTGGTCGCAAACGCCCTCGGGGGGCTATTTTGGAGAAACAAAATGACCGAATTCACCCTGAACGCTCAAGCGCGTACTGACCTGGGGAAAGGTGCGAGCCGCCGCCTGCGTCACTCCGCCAACATCCCAGCCGTTGTCTACGGTGGTAACAAGGACGCTCAGTCCCTGACCATCCTGGCCAAGGAAATCACCAAGCTGTTCGACAACGAGGCTGCCTTCAGCCACGTTCTGGAACTGAACGTCGACGGCGCCAAGCAAAACGTCATCGTCAAGGCCCTGCAGCGCCACCCGGCCAAAGGCTTCATCATGCACGCCGACTTCGTTCGCGTCGTTGCTGGCCAGAAACTGACCGCCAAGGTTCCGGTTCACTTCATCAACGAAGAAGCCCCGGCCAAGAAAGGCGGCGAGATCTCCCACGTTGAGTCCGAGATCGAAGTTTCCTGCGAAGCCAAAGACCTGCCTGAGTTCATCGAAGTTGACCTGGCCAACGCCGAAGTCGGCACCATCATCCACCTGTCGGACCTGAAAGCTCCGAAAGGCGTAGAGTTCGTCGCTCTGGCCCACGGTGATGACAAAGCTGTTGCCAACGTTCACGCTCCACGCGTTGCTCCAGAAGCAGAAGGCGCTGCCGAGTAATCCACTCGCACGCCGGCGTTGATCGGGTTACAGTGCCGCGCGCACTGTAACCCACCAACTCCAAGGAAGAGCCCCTGACGTGACCGCCATCCAGTTGATCGTCGGCCTGGGTAACCCCGGCCCCGAATACGAACAGACCCGGCATAACGCAGGGGCTCTTTTCGTTGAACGCATTGCCAGCGCCCAGCGTGTTTCGCTGACCGCTGACAAAAAATATTTCGGCCTGACGGCTAAATTCAGCCATCAGGGCAACGACGTTCGTTTGTTGATCCCCACCACCTACATGAACCGCAGCGGCCAGTCCGTAGCGGCCTTGGCCAATTTCTTCCGCATCAAGCCGGAAGCGATACTGGTGGCACACGACGAACTCGATCTGCCCCCGGGCGTTGCCAAGCTCAAGCGCGGCGGCGGCCATGGTGGGCACAACGGCCTGCGCGACATCATCGCGCAGCTCGGCAACCAGAACGATTTCCACCGCCTGCGGCTTGGCATCGGCCACCCGGGTGACGCCAAACTGGTCTCCAACTTCGTCCTGGGCCGCGCGCCGCGCGCCGAGCAGGAGAAGCTCGACGCCAGCATCGATTTTGCCCTCGGCGTGCTGCCGGACGTGCTTGCCGGCGATTTCGCCAAGGCGATGCGCGAGCTGCACAGCCAGAAGGCCTGATTTCCTTTAGAGAGGGGAATACCCATGGGTTTCAATTGCGGCATCGTCGGCCTGCCCAACGTCGGCAAGTCCACCCTGTTCAACGCCCTGACCAAGTCTGGCATCGCGGCGGAGAATTTCCCCTTCTGCACCATCGAGCCAAACAGCGGCATCGTGCCTATGCCCGACGCGCGCCTGGCTGCACTGGCTGAAATCGTCAAGCCAAACCGCATCCTGCCGACCACCATGGAATTCGTCGACATCGCCGGCCTGGTTGCCGGTGCCTCGAAAGGCGAAGGCCTTGGCAACAAGTTCCTCGCCAACATCCGCGAGACCGATGCCATTGCCCATGTGGTGCGCTGCTTCGAAGACGAGAACGTGATCCACGTTTCCAACAGCGTCGACCCCAAGCGTGACATCGAGATCATCGACCTCGAACTGATCTTCGCCGACCTCGACAGCTGCGAAAAGCAACTGCAGAAGGTAGCCCGCAACGCCAAGGGCGGCGACAAGGAAGCCTTGGCGCAAAAGGCCATTCTGGAAAAGCTGATCCCGCACTTCACCGAAGGCAAGCCTGCGCGCAGCCTGATGAAGCACATGGCTGACGACGAAAAGGCCGTCATCCGTGGCTTCCACCTACTGACCAGCAAGCCAGTGATGTACATCGCCAACGTGGCCGAAGACGGCTTCGACAACAACCCGCACCTGGACGTGGTCAAGGCCATTGCCGAGGAAGAAGGCGCGGTAGTGGTGCCGGTGTGCAACAAGATCGAAGCGGAAATCGCCGAGCTGGAAGACGGTGAAGAGAAAGACATGTTCCTCGAGGCCCTGGGCCTGGAAGAGCCTGGCCTGAACCGCGTGATCCGCGCCGGTTACGAGCTGCTGAACCTGCAGACCTACTTCACTGCCGGCGTGCAGGAAGTACGCGCCTGGACCGTACGCGTCGGTGCCACTGCCCCGCAGGCAGCCGGCGTTATCCACACCGACTTCGAAAAAGGCTTCATCCGCGCTGAAGTGGTGGCCTATGACGACTTCATCCAGTTCAAGGGTGAAGCCGGTGCCAAGGAAGCCGGTAAGTGGCGTCTGGAAGGCAAGGATTACATCGTCAAAGATGGCGACGTGATGCACTTCCGCTTCAACGTCTAAGCGGTAACCTGCAGCACACACAAACCCCTTGAGGCTTGCGCTTCAAGGGGTTTTGTTTTGCCCAGGCATGCGCGCCCCTTGCAGGGGCGGCCTTGTGTCGCGCTGTGCCGCAAAGCGGCCCCCGCCCCCAGCATCTAAGCTGAGGTTCAGCGCCCTTCTCGCCCAGAGCCGACACCATGCCCCAACCCACTCGTTTCGACTGGCAACGCTGGTTACCCGGCCTGGCCACCCTGCTCCACTACAAGGCAGCCTGGCTACCCAAGGACATCGCCGCCGGCCTGGTGCTCACCACCATGCTGGTACCTGTGGGCATCGCCTACGCCGAGGCTTCCGGCGTCCCCGGCATCTATGGCCTGTACGCCACCATCATCCCCCTGTTGGCCTATGCCCTGTTCGGCCCCAGCCGCATCCTGGTGCTGGGCCCGGACTCGGCGCTGGCCGCGCCTATCCTGGCTGTGGTGGTGCAATACGCGGCCAGCGACCCGCAGCAGGCGATCGCCATCGCCAGCATGATGGCCCTGGTCGCCGGGGCGTTCTGTGTGATTGCCGGGCTGCTGCGCCTGGGCTTTATCACCGAGTTGCTGTCCAAGCCCATCCGCTATGGATACATGAACGGCATCGCCCTGACCGTATTGATCAGCCAGTTGCCCAAGCTGTTCGGCATCAAAGTCGACAGCGAAGGGCCCTTGCGCGACCTTTGGTACTTGGGCCAGGCGCTGTTCGCCGGCCAAGGGCACTGGCCAAGCTTCATCGTGGGTGCCGGTAGCCTGGGGCTGATTCTGCTGCTCAAACCGTTCAAGCGCCTGCCGGGCATCCTGATCGCCGTGGTACTGGCGACGCTGGCAGTGAGCCTGTTCAACCTTGATCAGGTGGGCGTCAAGGTACTCGGGCAATTGCCCCAGGGCCTGCCCAGCTTCGTCTTCCCCTGGGTAAGCGACATCGACCTGATAGAAGTGTTACTGGGCGGGATTGCAGTAGCGCTGGTGTCGTTCGCCGACACCAGTGTGCTGTCACGCTCCTATGCTGCACGCCTCAAGATGCGGGTAAACCCCAACCAGGAAATGTTCGGCCTGGGCGTCGCCAACCTGGCCTCGGGGCTGTTTCAGGGAATCCCGATCAGCAGCAGTTCATCGCGCACCCCCGTGGCTGAAGCCGCCGGCTCGCAAACCCAGCTCACCGGCATCATCGGCGCGCTGGCGGTGACCCTGTTGCTGCTGGTAGCCCCCGATCTGATGCAACACCTGCCCAACAGTGCTTTGGCTGCGGTGGTCATTGCCGCAGCACTGGGGCTGTTCGAGTTTGCTGACCTCAAGCGTATCTTCCGCATGCAGCAGTGGGAGTTCTGGCTGTCGTTCACCTGCTTTGTCGGCGTGGCGGTGTTCGGCGCCATTCCCGGTATCGGCATTGCTGTGGCGGTGTCGGTAATCGAGTTCCTGTGGGACGGCTGGCGGCCGCACTACGCGGTGCTCGGCCGGGCCGATGGGCTGCGCGGATACCATGACATACAGCGTTATCCACAAGCCCGGCGTATTCCAGGGCTGGTGCTGCTGCGCTGGGACGCGCCGTTGTTCTTTGCCAACGCCGAACAATTCCAGAACACGGTGATGGCGGCGGTGGACGCGTCGCCAACGCCTGTGCAGCGGGTAGTGATTGCCGCTGAGCCCGTGACCAGCATCGATATCACTTCAGCGGACATGCTGGCCGAGCTGGACCGGGCACTGGAAGCGCGAGGGGTGGAGCTGCAGTTTGCCGAAATGAAGGACCCGGTGAAGGACAAGATGCGGCAGTTCGAGTTGTTCGAGCCTATAGGGGAGAAGGCCTTTCATCCGACGGTGGGCGCAGCGGTGGATGCCTATCTGGAAGAGAGTGGGGTTGATTGGCAACCCTGAGTTTCCTGGGAGCCGGGCTTAACCGCTAAGAAGCCCGCGCCGACTCCGAAGCCGGTCAATCCAGATCAACATGCCGCTGGCGTACACCGATACCGCCAGAAACAGCGCCATACGCACCGCAAACGCCTTGTACACATCCTGCCCAGCAGCACTGTCCTGCACCGACTGCCCCAGCAAGATCAGCATGGTCGTCAGGCAACTGACCCAGTATGCCGGGCTCTGCCGGCTCAGCACCGCCTGGTACAGGCGCCGCGCCTGCCAGAGGGCGAACAGCAGTACCCACAAGAAGAACATCCACAGGTGAACGAACAGGCTCAGCGCTACCCATAGCGCTATTGCCAACACCCCGGCAAGCAAGGTTGAACCGATCAGCTCTCGGCTCGCGTGCCGCGCGCGGGTTTCGCCTGCTTGTTGCCCCACACTCACGGCCTTCATGATCAACGGCATGTACTGGTCAGGGGCGATCAATGCCAGCAGAAAGGCTGGCATCACGATCAACGTGGCACGCAGCGCCACCCAACTGACATGCTCGCTGCCCAGCAGCGGCGGCACCGGCTGTGCTGGCGCATTGGCAGGTTCGGGGAACAACGAATGCGCCACTGACGTGCCCAGCACTGCCAGCAGCATGCCTTTGGCCAGCGCTTCGACCACCGACAGTGCCAGGGTGAAGTCACTGGTACCGGCAGCGGCGATCATGGTCAGGCCGATCACCAGCAGGTTGGCCAGCAAGCCGTTGCCGCCCTTCAGCGCATAGCGCAAGGTCAGGAAAACACCCACCCCGACCAGTAACACCCCGGCCAACGGAGCATGGCGCAACAGCGGAATCAGCAGCAAACCGCTGCCGCATGCGAGCAGCACCAGTAACGCCAGGGCCGGTGCTACACGCAGGGGCAATGGCTGACTGCGCATGGCCAGCAACAGCACCGCAAACACCGGCGCCAGGATCGGCACCGGCAAGCCGATACCAAAGCTCACCGCCAGGCACAGCGCCACGCCCCAGGCCAGGCGCAGTGCGCGCAGGCGGCGCAATTCAATAGGCATACGACAGCCAGCTCATCAGCCACATGAACAACCGGCCCAGCAGGTTCATTGGGTTACCTTCGCTAGGCAGGGCCATGACCTCGGCCTGACCACCGACCCGCAGCACGGTCTTGTCCTGAAGCTGGTCGCGCTCCAGCTCCACAATAACCGGGAAACGCTGCGCCGAACGCAGCCACTCGCGGCTGTTCTTCACGGTCGGCAGCGTACCCGGCGGCGTGCTCTGGCCCACGCTAACGCCGTAGCCAATGCTGCGTATGCGCCCCTTCAACACGGTGCCAGGTAGCGCATCGAGCACTACCAGCACCGGGGTATCAGGGCGCAAGCGCCCGAGGTTGTTCTCGGTCATGTCGGCACTTATCCACACGTCATGGATACTGATCAGGGTCATCATCGGGCTGCCCGCCCCGACATAATGGCCAACGTCTGTGCGCAGGTCGGTGATCAGCCCGTTCGCGTCGGCACGCACCACGGTACGGGCAAGATCCAGGCGAGCCTTTTCCACATTGGCCGCAGCGCTGCGCAGTTGGGCGTTGTCATCCTGTGCCCCGCCCTGCTGCTCACGGGCGCGCTCCACCTCAGCACGGGCCGCCGCCACTTGGCTGATGGCCTGGTCGCGGTTGGCCTGGGCGCCTTCCAGGCGGCGCACCGACACCGTACCGGGGTCTTCGTCAATCAGCCGTTTGAGGCGCTCGGCGTCCTGCCGCGCCTTGCGCGCGTTGGCCTGGGCAGCCACCAGCGCTGCCTGCGCCGAATCGATGCCGGCGGTACTGGCCCCAATCTGCCGGCGCACGGTATCGAGGTCGGCTTCGGCGCGGGCCAGGGCAATGCGGTATTGCTCCTGATCGAGTTCGAACAGCACATCGCCCTGGCGCACCTCCTGGTTGTTGCCCACGGCCACACGCTTGATCTGCCCGGCCACTTCGGCGGCCACCGGGACCACGTAAGCCTGCAGGCGGGCTTGCTGGGTGTATGGCGTAAATCGGTCAGCCAGCAAGTACCAGAGCAGGCTGACGGCAATCAGCAGCAGCACCCAGCGCATGCCGCGATCCGGGGCTGACGGGGGCGGCGTTGGCGTGGCGTCGCTCATTCGGTTTCACCTTGTGCATGCGCGGTGGGGGCTGGCTCGTCGAGCAACTCGCCCCAGTCGGTGCGTTGTTGCATTTGTTGGCGGGTGGCTGGGTCGATCGGCGCGCGGCTGGCATCCCAACCACCACCCAGAGCCTTGTACAAGGTCACCAGGCTGCTGACCGCGTTGCCACGGCTGACCAGGTAACCGTCCTGTTGCTGCAACAGCAGTTGCTGAGCATCGAGCACCCGCTGAAAATCGGCGAAGCCTTCGCGGTATTGCGAGCTGGCCAGATTCAGCGAGCGTTGCGCAGCCTGAGAGGCCTGGTCGCGAATGGTTGCACTCTGCAGCGAGCGCACCAGCCCGCTGGCAGCATCGTCGGCCTCACGGGCGGCTTCGCGCACGCCCTGCTGGTACAGCTCGATCAGTTGCTGCAAGCGGGCATCCTCCACGCGTACGGTGTTCTTGCGCCGGCCATAGTCGAACGGGTTCCAGATCAGGCTTGGGCCAGCAGCCAGGTCGAAGGTGTCGGGCAGATGATTGGCCGATAAAAAGGTCCAGCCGATACTGCCGAGCAAGCTCAGCTGTGGATAAAGATCGGCCTCGGCCACCCCGACCAGTGCCGACTGCGCTGCCACTGCCTGCTCGGCGGCGCGGATGTCCGGGCGGCGCTGCAGCAGGCTGGCAGGTACATCCTGCAACACTGCCCGGTCAGGCAAGGGCAGCTGGCCATGGCCGACCGCCAGCTGCGGCAGCGGCCCGGGCGGGCGGCCGAGCAGCGAGCACAGCACATTGCGCAGGGCATTGAGCTGGTTCTCGAACTCGGGAATGGTGGCCAGGGTCGCCAGATATTGAGTACGCGCCTGCTGCCAGTCGAGCTCGTCATTTTCGCCGTGGCGGAACAACCGCTCAGTGATCTCCAGGCTACGCGCCTGACGCTTGGCGTTCTCTTGCGCGATAGCCAGCCGCGCTTCGGCGGTACGCAGGGCAAAGTAGGTGTCGGCCACTTGCGCACGCAGCAGCAGCATGGCGTCGGCGTAGTTGGCCTGGGAGGCGAAGTAGGCGGCGTCGGCGCTTTCGATGGCGCGACTGAAGCGGCCCCAGAAGTCAATTTCCCAGCCGATGTCGAATCCCACGCTGGATTGCCAGAACACTGAATCACGGGCCGAAGGCGTACCAGACTGATTCTGCTTCAGGTACAGGCTCTGCGCACTCAGTTGCTGCAGCTGCGGATAACGCCCGGTCTGCACGATGGCCAACTGGGCACGGGCTTCAGCGATACGCAGGCCAGCCACGCGCAGGTTGGTGTTGTTGGTATCGGCTTCGGCTATCAGCGCATCCAGCGTCGGGTCGGCAAACACCGCCCACCACTGGCGCAGGTCGGGGGCCGCCGCGCTGTGCCCTGCCTGCTCCAGCATTGGCGTGCTCCAGCCGTCCAGCCACGGCGCTTGGGGCTTCTCGAAATCCGGACCAACCTGAGTGCAACCAGCCAGCACCATCAGCAGCCCCAGGCCATAGCAGCGGTTGGGCATGGCTCAAGCGGCGGGTGGTGCCGGTTGCTCCGGCACCTGCAGCGCAACCCATTGCCAGAACAGCACGTACGCCACGCCGAGGATTACCGGGCCTATGAACAAGCCGATGATGCCTTTGACCACCATGCCGCCCAATGCCCCGATCAGTACCACCGGCATCGGTACATCAACCCCGCGCCCCAGCAGCAGCGGCTTGAGCACATTGTCGGCAAGGCCGGCGACGAAGGTGTAGATGGCAAAAATGATGGTCGCCACGGTAAAACCTTCGACGTTGAACATATAGATGATCACCGGCACGGTAACCAGCGTCGCCGGGGCCTGTGCAATGCCCAGCATGAGGATGGCGATGGCCAGCATCCCGGCACCGGGAACTCCTTTGACGACAAAACCGACACCGATCAGCAACATCTGGATGAAGGCAATGCCGATCACCCCTTGCGCCACCGCGCGAATGGTGGCGGTGCACAGCTTGGCCAAGGGTTTACCGCGCTCTTCGCCTGATACCCGCATGGCGATACGCTGCGCAGCGATTTCACCGCGATCACCGAAGGCCATGATGACCCCGGAAATAATGATTGCGCCGATGAACAGCAGGAAGGCCCCACCGGCGCTGGCAGCAGCGCCCAGCACCGTTAGCCCGGCCCCCTTGATCTGGGGCATCCACTGGTTCAGCACACTGGCCATGTTTTCGGAGGCCGCCAACCACAGCGCATGCACCTTCGGCCCGATCAGTGGCCAGGTCGCCACCGGATCAGGCGGGACCGGCACGCTCCAGGCGCCGCTCTTGAGTAGCGTCACCAGGCTGTCCACCGATTCGCCGATGGACATCACCACCAGGTAGATAGGCACCAGCAGCACTACCAGAACCAATAGCACCAACAGCGTCGCCGCATAACCTTGCCTGAACCCGGTGCGGCGCTGGATGCGGCAATGCAATGGGTACAAGGTGACCGCCAGAATCACCGCCCACAGCATCAACTCCAGGAACGGCTGGAACACCTGAAAGGCGAAGGTCACCAAGACTGCCACCAGGCCTGCCTTGATGAGCACATCGAGCAAGCCCCGCGAAAGGGCGCTGTCCAGCCTGGAACTCGACTGCATGATTCACCTCCCGATATTCAATGCGCCAGCAAGGCGCAATTCACTGGCCCGTTTCAGGGGATGCCTGAGCAGGGCTGTCATCGCGCATCTGCCGCGCCAGGGCCATCATGACCAAGGGCACCACCGCCATCGACAGGGTGATGGCCAGCACCAGCAGGTCGTGTACCTGCGGGGTGAGTACCTGGTGCTCCAGCGCCAGCTTGAACACCACGAAGGCGAACTCGCCCCCCGAAGCCAGCACCACGCCCAGGCAGAGCGCCTGGGCCTTGTTGAGCCCACCCATCGTGCGCCCCAGGCCATACAACAAGGGCAGCTTGATAGCGACCAGCAGCAACGTCAGGCCCAACACCATCAGCGGCATGCCGAACAGCAAGCGCAGGTCGGCACTCATACCTACGCCAACGAAGAACAATCCCAGCAGCAGGCCTTTGATAGGCTCGATCTGGGTTTCCAGTTCGTGGCGAAACGGCGACTCAGCCATCAGTACGCCGGCCAGGAAGGCCCCCAGCGCCATTGACACACCCACATGCTCCATCAACCAAGCGGTGCCGAGCACGACCAGCAAGGCCGTGGCGGTCGACAGTTCAGGCAGGCCCGAACCCACCGTCCACTTGAATATCGGGGTCAGCAGATAGCGGCCAAAAACAATCAGCACACCAATGCCGACAACCACAGCCAACAAGGGCCAGGCACCTTCGTCAGCGGTGCTGACATCGCCACCGAGCAACGGCACCACTGCAATCAAGGGAATGGCGGCAATGTCCTGGAACAGCAGGATGGCCACGGCCAGGCGGCCATGAGGTTTGCCCAGGTCCTTGCGCTCGGCCAGTACCTGCAAGCCAAAGGCGGTGGACGACAGCGCCAGGCCCAGGCCCAGGACGATGGCGGCAGGTTTCGATTGGTCGAACAGCCAGAATGCCAGTAGCCCAAGCAGTACGGCGGTCAGCCCCACTTGCAGACTGCCGACGCCAAATAGCGCCCGGCGCATGGTCCACAGACGCTTTGGGGACAGCTCCAGGCCAATCACGAACAACAGCATGACCACGCCCATTTCCGACAGCCGCGCCACGTTGTCCGGATTGCCAAGCAGGCCAAACACCGACGGACCAATCAGGATACCCGCCAACAGGTATCCCGGTACTGCGCCCATTTTCAGACGCTGCGCCAGCGGTACCAGAAGCACCACAGCCAAAAGGAATACCACCGTCGCCTGCAGCAGGCTGCCGTCATGTGGCATGAACTCGTACCTTCGCAGCTCCCGGCAGGGAGGGGTTCAGAAGCGTTCTTCGACGAACTTGAACGGGTAGGCGACAGCCTTGTACTTGCCGATCTTGCCGCGTTTGGGCAGCTTCACGTGCTGGTCGCGGGTTATGTCCTTGTAGGGAATACGGCTGAGCAGATGGCTGATGATATTCAACCGGGCGCGACGCTTGTCGTTGGAATTGGCCACGAACCATGGTGCCCAAGCGGTATCCGAGGCCTGGAACATATCGTCACGCGCTTGGGTGTAGTCATCCCAGCGGGTATACGACTTGAGGTCCATCGGCGATAACTTCCACAGCTTGCGGCCGTCGTTGATGCGATCCTGCAGGCGCCGGGTCTGCTCATCGGCGCTGACTTCAAGCCAGTACTTGATGAGGATGATCCCCGAATCGACCATGACCCTCTCGAACACAGGTACACCGGTCAGAAACTTGTCCACTTGCTCGCCAGAGCAGAAGCCCATTACCCGCTCAACGCCCGCACGGTTGTACCAACTGCGGTCGAAGATCACCACTTCACCTGCCGCTGGCAGATGGCCCAGGTAGCGCTGCAAGTACATTTGGGTCTTTTCCCGCTCGGTCGGTGCGGGCAGCGCCACTACACGAAACACCCGCGGGCTGACACGATCGGTAATGGCCTTGATGGTACCGCCCTTGCCGGCGCCATCGCGGCCTTCGAAGACAATGCATACCTTCAGGCCCTTGGCCACCACCCACTCCTGCAGCTTCACCAGCTCTACATGCAGGTTCTTGAGCGCTTTTTCGTAGGCCTTGCCGCCCAACTTTTCTGGTTGCTCCTGGGAGCGCTTCTTCCTGGACGGCTTCGACATGACACTCTCCTGAAGGCGAATGAAGAGTCAGTATGGTCGATTAATGCCAGTTTGCCGCTTCGCTTGCAGATTGATGGGGGCTGCCATCACTTCACAAATTTCTGAACTGATTATTTGCCGCCAGCGATTTTTCCCCTCGCCAACCGCCACCAGAATCGCTTCACCACAATCACAATAAACCGTGAGGCCACTCCCGTGGACCAGACACTTCAAGTGCGGCAAGCCGCCGCCGACCTCGTCGCGGCGTTCGCCAGCAACGACACCGCCCGCTATTTCGCCTGCTTCAGCGAAGACGCCACCTTTCTATTCCACACCTTGGCGCATCCGCTGCTGTCGCGTCGCGCCTATGAAGAGCTCTGGGCCCAGTGGCAGGCCGAGGACTTTGCCGTGCTTGCCTGCGAGTCGGGGAACGCCCACGTAAGCCTGCACGGCGACGTGGCTATTTTCATGCACGATGTGGCCACGCGTATCCGCATCAGCGGTGAAGAGCACCCATTGAGCGAGCGCGAGACCATTGTCTTCCGCCGCCATGGTGACCAGTGGCTGGCCTGCCACGAGCACCTGTCGGTCGTAACACCGGCCTGATCACACTTTACGCGGCGCTGCCGCCCTGCCATCGCACCCACAAAAAGGCCCGCGCACTGCGCTGGCTACAACAACCGCGCTGGAGCATCACCATGAGCCATTCGACCGGTATCGAGACCAACGGCGTCGAACAGATCCCCGCCGATCAACGCGACGCCTCCCCGCTAGACCTGTTCCGCCTGATCTTCGGCGGTGCCAATACCTTCGCTACCGCCGTACTGGGCAGCTTCCCGGTGCTTTTCGGGTTGTCATTCCAGGCCGGTGTGTGGGCGATTCTGCTCGGCGTTGGCATCGGCGCGCTGATCCTTGCACCGATGGGGCTGTTCGGCGCGCTTAACGGCACCAACAACGCCGTTTCATCGGGTGCGCACTTTGGTGTACACGGGCGCATCGTCGGCTCGTTCCTGTCGCTGCTCACGGCGGTGGCGTTTTTCTCGCTCTCGGTGTGGAGCTCGGGCGATGCATTGGTCGGTGGTGCCAAGCGCCTGGCCGGCCTGCCAGAGACCGACCTGACCCTGGGCCTGGCCTACGGCTTGTTCGCGGTGCTGGTATTGGTGGTATGCATCTTTGGCTTCCGCTTCATGCTGTGGGTCAACAAGATTGCCGTTTGGGCCTCGAGTCTGCTGTTCCTGCTGGGCATCGTCGCGTTTGCCGGGCCCTTCGATGCGGGCTACGCAGGCAGCGTCAACCTTGGCCAGGCGGGTTTCTGGGCTGCGTTCGTGGGCGCGGCGATCCTGGCCATGAGCAACCCTGTGTCGTTCGGTGCGTTTTTGGGTGACTGGTCACGCTATATCCCGCGTGAAACACCCAAGGCGCGCATCATGCTGGCCGTGATCGCGGCACAGGGGGCGACGCTGATTCCGTTCCTGTTCGGTCTGTGTACGGCCACCCTGGTAGCCACCCAGGCACCGGACTACATTGCCGCCAACAACTATGTCGGCGGCCTGCTGGCAGTTGCACCTAGCTGGTTCTTCCTGCCGGTGTGCCTGATTGCGGTGATTGGCGGCATGTCCACCGGCACCACTGCGCTGTATGGCACCGGCCTGGACATGTCCAGCGTGTTCCCCCGCTTGCTCAGCCGTGCCGGCGCCACGCTGCTGATTGGCGTGCTGGCGATCGGCTTCATCTTCATTGGCCGCTTCACCTTCAACCTCGTGCAGAGCGTATCGACCTTTGCCGTACTGATCATTACCTGCACCAGCCCGTGGATGGTGATCATGATCCTTGGCCTGATTACCCGCCGCGGCTTCTACCACGCTGACGACCTGCAGGTATTCACCCGTGGCCAGCGTGGTGGCCACTACTGGTTCCTGCACGGCTGGAACTGGCGCGGCATGGGGGCGTGGATCCCCAGCGCGGCGGTTGGCCTGTGCTTCGTCAACCTGCCGGGGCAGTTCGTCGGCCCACTGGGTGACCTGGCGGGCGGCATCGACCTGAGCCTGCCGGTCACGCTGGGGCTGGCTGGCGTGCTGTACCTGCTGTTGCTCAACCTGTTCCCTGAACCTGCTGGCGTGTATGGCCCCCTGGGCCCGCGATGGGTGCGTTGCAAAAGCACCGCGCATACGCCTGTGACCACTGCCGAAATGGCCTGACTGGAAACCGACCATGACCACTTCCCACTATATCGCCGGCCATTGGGTCGAAGGCCAAGGCAGCGACTGCATCAGCGTCAACGACCCTGCGCTGGGGCAACCGTTCGCCGAGCTGATGGCCGCCAGCGTGAGCCAGGTCGACCAGGCCGTCGCCGCTGCCCGCAACGCCCTGCCCGCCTGGAAAAGCACCAGCGCCAGCGAACGTGCCGCCTTCCTGCGTGGTTTTGCCGAGCAGCTCGGGCAGCGCCGTGAAGCGCTTGTCAGCGTGCAGATGCGCAATAACGGCAAACCGCGTCACGAAGCGGAAATCGACCTGGATGACGCCATCGCCACCTTTGGCTATTACGCCGAGCTGGCCGAGCAGCTGCCATCGAAAAACCGCTCCGTGCCGCTGGCTGCGCCGGGTTTCACCGCCCGCACCCGCCTTGAACCGGTGGGCGTGGTCGGCCTGATCGTGCCGTGGAACTTCCCGTTGGTGACCAGCGCCTGGAAGCTTGCCCCGGCCCTGGCCGCCGGGTGCACCGTGGTGCTCAAGCCTTCAGAGGTCACGCCGCTGATCGAGCAGGCCTACGGCCAGATCGCCGACGCCTTGGGCCTGCCGGCCGGGGTACTGAACATCATCAACGGCAAGGCCGAGACCGGCGCCGCGCTAAGCAACCACAACGGCCTGGACAAGCTGTCGTTCACAGGTAGCAACAGCGTCGGCAGCCAGGTGATGCGCAGTGCTTCGGCGCAGTGCCGACCAGTGACGCTGGAACTGGGCGGCAAGTCGGCCATCGTTGTGTTCGAGGATTGCGATGTCGACCAAGCGGTGGAATGGATTGTTGCCGGCATCAGCTGGAACGCCGGCCAGATGTGTTCGGCCACATCGCGGCTGCTGGTACAGGACGGCATTGCCGATGCTCTGCTGCCGCGCTTGCAGGCGGCACTGGAAAACTTGCGGGTGGGTAATCCTTTGACCGAAGAGGTCGACATGGGCCCGCTGACCAGCCAGGCGCAGTGGCTGAAGGTGGCCAGTTACTTTGCCACGGCGCGCGAAGAAGGTTTGCAGTGCCTGGCTGGCGGCCATGCACTGGACCGTGAAGGCTGGTTCGTCAGCCCGACGCTGTATACCGATGTGCCGAAAGACAGCCGCCTATGGACCGAGGAAATCTTTGGCCCAGTGCTCTGCGCACGGCGCTTTACCACCGAGGAGCAGGCCATTGCCGAAGCCAATGACAGCCGCTTTGGGCTGGTCGCCACGGTGTGCTCCGCCGACCTGGAACGCGCCGAGCGCGTGGCCGATGCGCTGGAGGTTGGCCATGTGTGGATCAACTCGGTGCAGGCGGTGTTCGTCGAGACGTCATGGGGTGGCACCAAGGGCAGCGGGATCGGCCGTGAGCTGGGGCCTTGGGGGTTGTCAGCCTATCAGTCGGTCAAGCATGTGACGCGCTGCCTGGGCTGATATCGCAAGGGGCCGCGTTATGGCACCGGCTCTGCCGGTGTTCGCGGGTAAACCCGCTCCTACAGCGGCCTGTGTCCAACCCCCGAGGTGTGTCCACCACCAATCCGCGTAGGAGCGGGTTTACCCGCGAATACGGTGGCGGCGGCAACAGTGAACGGCGGGGGGAAATTGGCCAGCAGGGCCGGCCTCTTCGCGGGTGAACCCGCTCCTACACGGCGGCCTGTGTCCAACCCCCGGTGCGTGTCCACCACCAATCTGCGTAGGAGCGGGTTTACCCGCGAATACGGTGGCGGCGGCAACGGTGAAAGGCGGGTGGGGATTGGCCAGCAGGGTCGGCCCTTTCGCGGGTGAACCCGCTCCTACAAGCTGGACAGCCCCCCGATGCCTACACCGACTCGTCCGCCGACCGCGCACCTTCCTGCACCAGCACCATGCTCTGCGGCGAAGACAGTGGAATACCTTCATCACGCAACCGGCCAAGAATGGTGAACAAAAGATCGCTGCGGGTGCCCGACACCTGCCGCGGCCCGGCCACGTAGCCACTCACACCGATCACCATACCGCTGGCCGTCAGGTCCTTGAATGATACCGAGGCAGCGGGCGCGTCCAGAATCGCCTCATGCTCATGGTAAGCCGCCAGCAGCAGCTCCCGCACACGGTTGGCATCAGTCTCCAGCGGCAGTGTCAGGGTAATGCTGACCACACCCAGCGCATTGCCCATGGTCACGTTGCGCACGTTCTGCGAGATGAACTGCGAGTTGGGCACGATCACCGTGGAACGGTCAGACATCTGGATCTCGGTGGCGCGTACATTGATGCGGCGGATATCGCCCTCGACACCCGCCAGGCTGACCCAGTCGCCTACCTTGACCGGGCGCTCGGTCAGCAGGATCAGGCCGGAAATGAAGTTCTGCACGATCTGCTGCAAACCGAAACCGATACCGACCGACAGGGCACTGACCACCCAGGTCAGGCTGGTGAGGTTGATGCGCAGGGTCGACATCACCAGCATGGCCAGGAACAGGAAACCCAGGTAACCCACCAGGGTTACCAACGAGGCGCGCATGCCGGCGTCCATGTCGGTTTCCGGCAGCAGGCGATCGCTTAGCCAGCGCTTGACCACACGGATGGCGAACAGGCCGCCGAGGAAGATCGCCAGGGCCAGCAGGATGTCCTGCGGCACGATGTTAAGGTTGCCGAGTAGCTTGCCCCCGGTCCCATCCCAGTCGCCAAGGCTCAGCAGCAATTCGCTGGGGCTGGTGCCTGACGGCATCAACACCAGCAACAGCGCCAGGAACAGCACGATGGTGCGGCCGACACCGGCCAGTATGGTGCTGACCTGCGCCTGGTGACGAGGCGCCAGGCCCAGGGTCGAGGCCAGTGCCAGGCCACCGGGCTGGCGGGGCGACAGCAGGGTTTCGCACAGGTCGCCGAGGAAGGTGGTCAGCAAGTAGGCACAGGTGATCACCAGGCTGACCCACAACAGCTTGGCGGTGAGGAAATAGGCGAGTGTCAGGTAGCCAGTGAACAGTGCCAGCAGGATCAACGTCAGCCAGATGACCATCACGAACGGGATCAGCCCGGCCAGGCCCGTCGGGCGCTGCAGGTCATGCTTGCGCAGGGTGCGGCGGTAACACAGCAGCGCGCCGGCAAAGGTGGACGCCACCACCAGTGCGGTCAGCCCGTTGACGGCCACCGTCAGCGCCAGACTGACGCCGATCACGCTGTTCATGCGCTCCATGGTCATCATGAACATCAGTGCCAATGCCAGCACCTTCGGGAACCAGCCCAACGCACTGGCGACTTGGTCGTGGATCGCCGGCAGCCGCCAGGACGGGCGCTGCAACATCAGCATGGCGCGGCCCAGGCCGGTGATGAAGGCACTGAACACTACCAGAGTGAGAATGTGGTTGGTCAGGCTGGCGATGTCCGAACCCAATTGCGCATTGCTTTCCAGCCCCCAGCGCAGCAACGAAACCGAGCCGGCGATGGTGCCCAGGGTTGCCAGGCTAACGCCCAGAGCCAAGGCGCTGCGGCGCAGGCGGCCGTCGGGCAACCAGCGGACCATGGCACTGGCCAGCATGCGTTCAAGCACGCGCCGCACCAACGTCCACACCAGAATCGCTGCCACCAGGCTGGCAACGAACTGCCAGCGGTTTTCGGCGCTGAAGGCGCTGCCGATGGCATCGGCCGCCTCGCCGCGCAGGTCACGCAGGCGCGCCACGTCGTCCTGGGTGGGGCGGATGATGCTCTGCCAGAACGCCGGGCTCAGCGGCGAGGCAGCACGGCTGGTGATTTGCGAGTTGAACTGGCTGCGGCGCAGGTTGACGATTTGCGTGGACAGGTCGCGGGCCGACTGGGTCAGCTTGGTGGCCTGATCCTGCTGGGCTACCAGCGCCTTTTTCTCGGCCTCCAGCGCTTTGCGCTGCTGCGTCAGGGTAGCGGCCTCGTCCGGCTGGGCCGGGCCGATGACCTTCAGCTGGTCGTCGAGCTTTCCCACATCGGCAGTGCGCTGCGCACTCAATGCATCAGCTTGACGCTGAACCTGCATCGCAGCCAGCCGCAGTTGCGACAGCACGTCGTCGTTGGCCTCGCTGGTGACGCCCTGGCGGATGAGGTCCAAGCGGTCGCTCAGCTGTTCGAGGCTGGCGTTTTCGTCCAGTGCTGGCGCTTCGGCAGCCGCCAGGTTGGACAATGGCGTGGCCGGGGCCGACCAGGCCGGGCTGGCAAGTACCAGCATCAGGGCCAGCAGGACAAGCAGACCCGGGCAATAACGGTCAAGGCTGACACGCCTCATCGAATATTCCTCTTAGCAATTCGATTTGGCGGGGGATTCTACGCGGCTTGGGGCAGTCAGGAGAGTGCCGTTTCTCGCTTCAGCAATTGCTGTTTGCGCTCCACGCCCCAGCGGTAGCCGCTGATGTCGCCATCCCGGCGCACCACGCGGTGGCAAGGGATGGCCACGGCAATAGGGTTGGCCGCGCAGGCCATGGCTACCGCCCGCACAGCCTTGGGGGCGCCAATGCGCTCGGCGATGTCGGTGTAGCTGACCCGGCTGCCGGCCGGCACCTCACGCAGCGCCTGCCACACCCGCTCCTGAAACGCGGTGCCTTGCACATCCAGCGGCAAGGCCAGGCCCAAGGCCGGCGCTTCGACGAAACCGATCACTTCGGCGACCAGCTGTTCGTAGGCGCTGTCACCGCCAATCAGGTGGGCCTTGGGGAACTGGTCCTGCAGGTCGTGCAACAAGGCCTCGGGGTCGTCGCCCAGCAGAATCGCGCAGATGCCCTTGTCGCTCTGGGCTACCAGTATTGCACCCAGCGAGCACTGCCCAAGAGCGAAGTGAATGGTTGCCCCGGCGCCGCCGGCGCGGTATTGCCGGGGGCGCATGCCCAGGCGCTGGTCGGCGCTTTCGTAGAAGCGGCTGTTGGAGTTGTAGCCGGCGTCGTAGATAGCATCGGTGACCGAACGCTGGCCGTCTTCCAGGTGCGCACGCAGCCGCCGGGCACGGAAGGCCGTGGCGTAGGCTTTGGGGGTGACCCCGGTTTCAGCCTTGAACAGCCGATGCAGGTGGAAAGGGCTGACGGCCAGCCGTGCACCGAGTTGGTCGAGGCTTGGCGCGGGGTCGCTGGCTTCGATCAAGCGGCAGGCGTGGGTGACAAGCTGGCTATGTCGGGTGGTACTGGCCTTGCTGATACAGCGTTTGCAGGCACGGTAGCCGGCAGCCTCGGCGGCCGCAGCGGAGTCGTAGAACTCGACGTTCATGCGCTTGGCCTGGCGTGATTTGCAGCCGGGGTGGCAGTAGACGCCGGTGGTACGTACGGCATAGACAAAGTGGCCCGTTGCGGCAGTGTCTCGGCACGCTACGGCTTGCCAGCGTTGGTCGGGGGTGGTGTACAGGTTCATCTATGACTCCCGGATATGTTGTTGCCTGTACAGGCGATGCAAAAACCTCAGGCCCGCCACAGGTACCAGGCCGCCACGGTACGAAACGGCCGCCAGGCGCCGCCCAGAGAGCGCATTTGCGCCGGTGTTGGCGCCTTCTCCAACCCCTTGAGCCGCCGATACCCCTCGCGCACGCCAAAATCGTCCACTGGCAGAATGTCAGACCTCCCCAGGCTATAGATCAGCAGCATCTCCACCGTCCACCGCCCTACCCCCCGCAGCGCTACCAGGCGTTCGATCAACGCCTCGTCAGCCAAGGCTAACGCCTGCTCCCGCGTCGGCACCAGGCCCTCCAGGGTGGCTTGAGCAATGCCCTGGACCGTCACCAGCTTGCTCGCCGAAAAGCCGCAGGCACGCAGGGTTTCCGGGGTTACCGCCAGCAACTGCTCTGGCTGCGGAAAATCATCCGCCGGGAACAGCGCCAGCAACCGCCCGAGGATCGCCTCGGCGGCACGGGCGTGCAACTGCTGGTAGGCAATCGCCCGCACCAACGCCTCATAAGGCTCACGTCCCGGCGTAGCCTGATGCAGGCAGGGCCCGATCGCTGCGATATGCCGCGACCAATCCGGGTCAAGTGCAGCCAGGTGTTGCGTGGCCTCGCGATAGGCCTCAGGCGAAAGGTCGGCCAGCATCATGGCACCTCCATCAAGTCGAGTGCAGGCCCAGCTTAGCGCAGCCGTTCATCGGGCAAACGCCGGTTCTTGCGCAGCTAATCTTTGGCATGCCATTGCTCCGCGCCATCTTCCCCGCATAGAATTGAGAACTATTCACAATCGCACATATCACTGGACTGGGCCTTCTCTACGATGCAGATCAACGACACGCTCAAGCCCACCGACGTCGCTCTGCTCTACCAGTCTCACCACGCCTGGTTGCGTGGCTGGTTACGCAGCCGGGTCGGTTGCAGTGAACATGCCGCAGACCTGGCCCAGGATACCTTCGTGCGGTTGCTGCGCGCCCGCCAGGTGTCGCCGCTTAAAGAACCGCGCGCCTACCTCAGCAGCATCGCCCGTGGCTTGATGATCGACCAGTTTCGCCGCCGCGCGCTGGAGCGGGCCTACCAGGAAAGCCTGGCTCACCTGCCCGAAGCAGAAGTGCCCAGCGAAGAGCATAAGCTTGTCATCCTCGATAGCCTGGAACGCCTCGACCGCGCCTTGCAGCAGTTGAAACCGCGCGTCCGCCAAGCGTTCCTGCTGGCCCAGTTAGACGGTTTGAGCATCGTACAGGTTGCCCAACGTCTGGAGGTGTCCAGGGCCACCGTTGAGCGCGACCTGGCCAAAGCCCTGGGCGCCTGCTACCGGTTGCGCTATGCCGATGCCTGAGGGTACACCCGCACAGGTGCAGGTCGATCAGGCCATCGACTGGCTGGTGAAGCTGCGTTTCGACAGCCCCAGCCCGCGCACCGAGCAGCAGTTCCAGCACTGGCTGGCCAGCCACCCACACAACCGCCTGGCCTGGCAGCGGGTCAGTAATCTGGGCGATGAACTGGCCGGGCTGCCCAAGGACCTGAGCCGACGCACCCTGGACGCTAGCCAGCGCCCAAAAGCCAGCCGCAGGGACCACCTGAAATTGCTGGGGCTGTTGGCCGTGGGCGGCAGCCTGGGCTGGGCCGCGCGCGAACCGCTAGGCCTGCCACAGCTGCTGGCCGACACCAGCACCGCCACAGGCGAACGGCGCCAATGGCAAGGCAGTGACGGCAGCCGTCTCCAGCTCAACACCGCCAGTGCCATCGATTTGCGCTACAGCGCGGTGCAACGCCAGCTGAAACTGATCCATGGCGAAGTCAGCCTGGACAGCAACCCCAACGACAACCGCCCGTTCCACGTCGCCACCCATGTCGGCCCGCTGACCACCTTCGATGGTCAGCTGTTGCTACGCGATAACAGCCAGGGACTGCTGCTGTCGGTGCGTCGTGGTGAAGTCACGCTGTTCCCTGCCTCGGCCTCAGCGAGGCAAGTGCTGCCGGGTGAAACCCTGCAAGTCGGAACCAACGGCAGCATTCAGGCCAGAACGCTACACAACGACCCCTGGGGCTGGACCGAAGGTGTACTCAGCGTGCAGCAGATGCCACTTGCCGAGTTTGTCAGCGAACTCGGCCGCTACCGACCGGGGCTGTTGCGCTGCGCTCCAGAAGTGGCGGGCTTGAAGGTTTCAGGCACCTATCAGCTGGCTGACACCGGGCAAATCCTGCAACTGCTCACCCGCAGCCTGCCCGTACGGGTCGAGTACAG
Organism: Pseudomonas sp. yb_5; assembly: GCF_043103865.1. Classification (NCBI taxonomy): domain Bacteria; kingdom Pseudomonadati; phylum Pseudomonadota; class Gammaproteobacteria; order Pseudomonadales; family Pseudomonadaceae; genus Pseudomonas; species Pseudomonas sp. yb_5. The sequence goes on along the minus strand of NZ_JBICKE010000106.1, from coordinate 132,962 downwards.
GACGCGCTACTGGGTAAGCATCGGCGCGGCGTAAAGGAATACTACTGCGCCACAGCCCGTATCCGCCCACGGCGCCGGTATGACTGCCTGGCAAAGGACACGAACAGCCCGGCCATCAGTGCCAGCGCCATGGGCAAACCATGCGGCGCGACATTCATGGCCGCCCCACTGATCAGCGGCCCGACCAGGCTGCCCACGCCCCACAGCAAGCCCACACTGGCATTGGCAGTGACCAGGTCCTGGCCCTTGAAGCGCTGCCCGATAAGCACCAGCGCCAGGGTATAGATGCCCCCCGCCACCGCGCCCAGCACCACCAGCAATGGCCACAGCAGCCAGGTAAGATTCAGCAGCCAGGGCAAACCGATGCCGATCACCATCGCCACCAGCCCGCACGCCAGGTGCAGCCCTGTGCGCTCAACCCGGTCGGCCAACCAGCCCAGCGGCAGCTGGAACAGCATGTCACCGGCAAACACCACCGTCACCATCAACGCCGCCACGCCAACGGCAAAGCCATGGCTGGTGGCGTACACCGGCAGCAGCGACAGCACCACGGCATCGAAGAACGAGAAGAACAGCACCGCCATGCACAACGCCGGTGCCACCCGGAAGAACCCGGCCAAACCGAAGCTTTTTTCGCCCTCTTCGTGCGCGACATGGTCGTTGGGCACGGTCAGCACGATGCACAGCAGCGCCAGCCCATAACAGACCGTGACGACACCCGTGATCCACGGGCTGTCGGCGCCCAGCACTGCCAGCATGGCCGGGCCGAGCACCTGAAAGCCCGTAAAGCTGGTGGCGTACAGGGCCATGATCTTGCCGCGGTTATGTTCGGGGCACAATTCGTTGACCCACGACTCGCCGAGGATGATGGCGATCCCCATGCCAAGCCCCAGGCCCAAGCGCAGCAGCGCCAGCAGCCACAACGAGCCGAACGCCGACTCGAGCAAGGCGATGCTGACCGTGCACAGGCTGAAACACAGCAGATAGATGGTACGCCGGGTGAGATGGCGGCAGCAGACGTCGACCAGAAAAGCCGAGAGCATCATGCCGGCGGCAGGGATGGCCGAGATGATGCCGATTTCGAGTGTGCTCGCCCCCGCCTCATGCAGACGCAACGACACCAGCGGCAAGCTGGCCCCCAAACTGAAACCCACGACAGAAACGGCGAACAACAAGCCCGCCAATAAACGCATGTTCATGTACCACTCCTGGCAAACCGAAAAGACGTGCAGAAACAGGCGCGCACGCCAGAATGGCGAGCGACGCGAAAGCGCAGATCAGTTCAGGCGAGGTGTGGCGAGAAGGTGAAGGCAAACAGCACGCTGCGGCGGCGCTTGAGCACCGTGTCACTCGGCCATGCACGACGCAGTGCCTGGAAGGCAGGCTGACGGGTGTGTGGGAGGGACTGGGTACGGCGCATTGCTTTGGCTACTACGCAGGTGATTGAAAAAGAGGCGGCACTCTAGCCACCTCCAGGGGGCTCGTCAATTGCCCAGGGGCCTCTGCCAGGCCCCCGGTGCATTCAGCGTTTACCTGTACTTGGCAGGAACACCGCCAACAATCCGAACAATGGCAGGAACGAGCACAACCCGTATACATATTCGATACCCCGCAGGTCCGCTACGTACCCCAGCAGCGCAGCGCCAATGCCACCAAAACCGAACATCAGGCCAAAGAAGATACCGGCAATCATGCCCACGCTGCCCGGCACCAGTTCTTGCGCATACACCACGATCGCGGAAAACGCCGAAGCCAGGATAAAGCCGATCACCACGCTCAGTACTGTGGTCCAGAACAAATCGGCATACGGCAGCGCCAGCGTGAACGGCGTCACGCCCAGTATCGAAAACCAGATCACAGCCTTGCGCCCGATACGGTCGCCGATAGGCCCGCCAAAGAAGGTGCCCGCCGCCACCGCGCCGAGGAACAGGAACAGGTGCAGCTGCGAGCTGGCCACCGACACACCGAACTTCTCGATCAGATAGAAGGTAAAGTAGCTGGTGAAGCTGGCCATGTAGAAGTACTTGGAAAACACCAGCAGGCCCAGCACGATCAACGCCGCAATTACCCGATTGCGCGAAATGCCGTGGGTAGCCTGAACCGCCTTGCGCGCCTTGGCCTGATTGAGGTGCTCCTTGTACCAGCCGCGCAGCATCAGGGTGACGCCGAGGAAGAACAGCCCTGCCACACCGAACCACGCCACATGGGTCTGGCCGAACGGAATGACGATGGCCGCTGCCAGTAGCGGGCCCAGAGCGGAGCCGGTGTTGCCACCGACCTGAAAGGTCGATTGGGCCAGGCCGAAGCGCCCGCCCGACGCCAGCCTTGCAATGCGCGAGGTTTCCGGGTGGAAGGTCGACGAGCCGATGCCCACCAGCGCCGACGCCAGCAGGATCATCGGGAAGCTGCCAACGAAGGCCAGCATCACGATCCCGACCAACGTGCACAGGGTGCCTAGCGGCAGCAGATCTGGCGTGGGCCGGCGGTCGGTAAAGAAGCCGACCCAAGGCTGCAACAGCGAGGCGGTGATCTGGAACGTCAGGGTGATCATGCCGATCTGGGCGAAGCTCAGGTCGTAGTTGGCCTTGAGCATCGGGTAGATTGCCGGCAGCACCGCCTGGATCAGGTCGTTGATCAAGTGCGCCAAGGCGCAGAAGCCGATGATACGCATCACCAACGGCGTGGCTTGGCTTGCCGCTGCCGGGGGGGATGCGGTGGAGGCACTACTGGTGGCCATTTGCCTAAATCTCCGTCCTCAGGTTTGGGATCCGATTATCGGGAAACAAATAGATACATAGCTACCTTTTTTATCCCCCTGTCACCACGCACTTGAAAATGGTTCTCAATATAATTAGCATCCTCTGCTAAACACTCCTGTCATCGTTGGGCGAAACGGCCCCTGTCGTGAGCAGACTTAACCCATGAGCCCGATGCCCGCCAAGCAGCTGCAGCCCGACCCACAGCAGGACGCGCTGGAGTGGTTTTCGTTGCTGCGCCAACCCGGTTGCGACGAAACCCAGCGCCAAGCATTCGCGGCCTGGTGCCAGGTACAAGAGAACGCCCACGCCTACGCCGAGCTCGAGACGTTCTGGCAACAGCTGCAACCAGCACCTGCCCGCCCTCGCCCACGGCATGTCACTGTCCGTCGCAGTCACCTGGGTAAATGGTTGGCGCTTGCGTTCTTGCTAGGGTTGGGTGCTGCTGCTTACCTGTACTGGCCGCTGATGCAGCGTCTGACCAGCGAGCTGCACACCGATGAGGGAGAACGCCGCAGCATACGCTTGGCAGATGGCACGACCTTGAACCTGGACAGCGCCAGCGCGATGAACATCGACCTGCGCGGCCGCACCCGCCAACTGCACCTGGTGCAGGGCCAGGTGCATATGGAAGTGATGCTCGACGGGCGGGCCATGGAAGTGGAAGTTGGCAACGCACGCATCCAGGTATACGGCACGCGCTTGCAGATAGCCCGCCATGCAGGGCGTGACGAACTCGTGGTATTCAGTGGCAAGGCCATGGTCACCCAGGGGGGGGATCAGCGAATGGTCTCGGCAGGTGAGCGGGTAACCTTCGATGACACACGCATCGGCCGGGTGCAGAAGGCTGATCTGAAAACCGCTGACAGTTGGCGCAATGGCCGCCTGAAAGCCACAGACATGCCATTGAGGCAGGTGCTGGAGCGCCTCGCCGGTTACCAAGGGCAGCGCCTGTGGATGATGGATGAACAAGTGGCCCATCGCCGTGTGAGCGGCGACTTCAACCTGGACCGGCCTGGCCAAAGCCTGCAATCCCTGGCTGCAGCCCAGCAGTTGCAGTTGCTGGACGTGCTCGGGTACTGGCTTCTGGTGCACTGAAACCGGGGCTGGCCGCTAAGTTTTTGAAAGCGTGCAAATTTTTTTTGAAATGAGTGTTGACAGGGGGGGCGTTCAAGAGAATAATGCGCGCCATCGGCTACATAGCTCAGTTGGTTAGAGCATAGCATTCATAATGCTGGGGTCCGGGGTTCAAGTCCCTGTGTAGCCACCAAACAAGACGAAGGGCTTACCGCAAGGTAAGCCCTTTTTCTTTGCCTGCGAAAAAGTTACTGATGCCCGCGCTAACCAATCCAGCAGCAGCCGGGCGCCGAATCACAGGTTTCGGCGCTGCTATCGTCGCCTCAACGTATTCCGGTCACCGCCACAGCCAGGCCAAGCCCGATCAATGCCAGACCAATGGCTCGGTCCACCAGCACTTGCCGCTCGATCATCGCCCTGCGCAATGCCGTACTGGAGAAAAATACCGCCACCAGGCTAAACCACAGCCAATGGGCAACGGACATGAACGCACCGTAGGCGAAGTTCAGCGCCAGCGAGCTACCAGGCTGAACCACTTGGGTGAAGGCGCTGATGACAAACAACATGGTCTTGGGGTTGAGGGCGTTGGTCAAAAAGCCGGTGCGCAGCGCTTGCAGTAGGCTGGCAGCAGACTGGCCAACTCCGTCCAGGCTGATACGTTGCGTGTTGGTCAATGACTTGTACCCGAGGTAGATCAGGTAGCCCGCACCCAGCACCTTCATGACGAAGAACAGCGTCGGGCTCTGGCTGATGATCACGGCAATGCCCAACACCGTGTACAACACATGCACCTGCACCCCCAGGGCGATACCTATGGCGGCAGCCAGCCCGGCCTTGCGGCCCTGCGCATAGCTGCTGCGGGTGACCATGGCGAAGTCTGCGCCGGGGCTGATGACGGCGAGCAGGGTGAACAGGGCGACGGCGATGAGTTCGGTCATGCTGAGGGCTCTCGATAGGCGATGGAAATGCACAGACCGCCAATTATCGAGCGCTTACAGATGCGGAAAAATCGATTTATGCTGAGATAAATCTGATAGTTTTATTCACAGATATGTACAGCCTGCCTTGGCCTCTTCGCGGGTAAACCCGCTCCTACAGGGAAATATGTGGCCATGTAGGAGCGGGTTTACCCGCGAAGAGCCCGACACAGCTGCACAGGGATATCATGAAACTGCCGCCACTCAACGCCTTCCGCTACTTCGACATCGCCGCCCAGACCGAGAGCTTCGTGCGTGCCGCCGAGCACTTGCATGTCACTCACGGCGCGATCAGCCGCCAAGTTCGCCTGCTTGAAGAAAGCCTTGGCGTGGAACTGTTCGAGCGCCGAAACCGGGCCATTTTCCTCACCCCCGCCGGCCGTGCCCTGCAAGGCACCACCCAGGCGATCTTCGAACAACTCGAAGGCGCCGTGCAGCGCCTGCAGCAACAAGCTCGCGACAATGTGCTGGTGCTGTCTTGCGAGCCGACCATCGCCATGCGCTGGCTGATCCCGCGCTTACCGCGATTCCATGCTGCCCACCCCGACCTTCAGTTACACTTGGTCGCCGCAGGCGGCCCGCTGGATTTCGTCCGCCACGGTGTCGACCTGGCAATTCGCCGCGACGACTTCCACTGGGACAACCAGTTGTACAGCCAGAAAATCTGCGACGAATGGATCGGCCCGGTTTGCCACTGCGCCTCCCCTGCCCTCCTTGAGGGCCAACGGCTGCTGCACAGCACCTCCCGCCCCGCTGCCTGGCCCACCTGGCTGCGCCTGAGCGGCCAGCAAGCGCGACACAGCGAACGCAGCGACTATGAGCATTTCTACCTGTCGATTCAGGCCGCCAGCGCCGGCCTGGGCCTGGCCATTGCCTCAGCCCTGATGGTGCGCGACGAACTCGACAGCGGGCAGTTGCAGGCGCCGTTCGGTTTTATGCGCGATGGCTCGGCCTACCACCTGCTCAGCCCACAGCCTCTGGCCGACAGCAGCAAGCGCCAGCGCTTCGCCGAGTGGGTAATGGACGAAAGCCGAGGCTGCCTGGCTCATTTGGGTTTGATGCAGAACGACGCCCCTGCGCTGCCATCGCCACCCCAGGTGCGATAGCCGGCGGTATCCAAATGGATACGGCCTGATGGGTAGCGGCCCAGCCCCATGTTCCAGGTTTGCCCATGCTGCTGCCAGAAACGGCACAGCGGATTGGGATCGGCCCAGGCCGGCAGCAGTATATCGACGGCGAAAGCGCGGGTATGCGCACTGTTGGCCGCCCCGCCCGCACAGGCGTTCAGGCGCGGCTCACGGTAAGCCGAAACCACCTCGAACTGGCGCAGGATGCCTTGATCGTCAAGGGCCTTGATCAACGCGAGGGTCGAGCGTACAGCCGCCCAATTGCCGGGGGGCGGCACGGCGAAAGGCGATGCGTGGCACAACTTCCAGTCCGATGCCGAGCGCAGCAACTGGTGGATTGGCACTACACCGTAAAGCCGGGCATCTACCAGCATTTCACGGAAGGGGCGGGTTTGATGATCACCCGCCCACTGGGCGAACATCCACACGTCGCGCTCGTCCGCGTGGGTAGCGCTTGCGATACACAGGCCCGCTGCCAAAAGCAGTTGTCTCATTCTTTATCCGTCCCTGCCGAGAACAAAGCCTGCGCGCCCAGGTACGCCCCTGCAAGATCAGTCTTCGAACAGGGTACAGGCCATTACCAGAGCGTCTTCACGGCCGCCGGCGATCGGGTAATAGTCGCGGCGGCGGCCAATTTCGTTGAAACCGTAACGTTCGTATAAACGATAGGCCGACTGGTTGCTGGCGCGTACTTCCAGAAAACACTCGCGGCCATTGAGCTGATAGGCCCGGGCCATCAGGTGCTCGAGCAGGCGCAGGCCCAGGCCGCACCCTTGGTTTTCCGGTTTTACGGTGATGTTGAGCAGGTGCGCTTCATCGATGATCACGTTGATCACGCCATGGCCCACTTGCTGCTGGCCGTCGAACATCAGCCAGACTTCGTACGATTTGAGCGCATCCTGAAAAATTCCACGTGTCCAGGGATGACTGAATGCGGCATATTCGATCTTGAGTACGGCATCCAGATCCGCCTCGGTCATCGGGCGGAAGCTGATCGAGTCACTCATTCAACGCTCTTCCAGCGCGCCATCAGCTGGCGCATGGCTTTCCAGACGTCCGCCTTGCGTTGCGGCTCGTCCATCAACAGTTCAAGGCCCGGCAATGCCCAGGCGTCGCCCAGGCCGTCGAGCGTCAGGGTTTGGTAATAGGCGTCGGCATCGGCATTGGCGGCAAAACGCAGTGCCGGCAGGCCGACCAGCCACAGACAGGTACACGGGGCGTCTTCCAGGCGCGCCTGAACGAAGCCCTGGACGAAATCGCGCGCAGCCTCCGGTCCCTGGTCCATGTTGCCGCGCACCAGCAGTGGCCAGCGCACCGGCTCGCCGATGATCTGCGGGGCGTCGGACAGGCCGGCAGCGCGCAGCATGTCCTTAAGCAGCAGATAGGAGGGATCGCGGCTCTGGAACGGCTGACCGGTGGCCAGTTCCACCAACAGCAGGCAACTGCCGGCGCGCAACAACTGCAGCGAAAAGCGCGGTGGCGGCACCGGCGCCGGGCGCGGAGCAGCGGGCTGCTCTTGTGCCTCGGCGGGCTTGACGGCGGGTTTTGCCACACTGCCCGGGCGCGGAATCTCGATTTTAGGCCGCTCGCCGGAGCGGGCCTGGGGGATGACGGGCGTTTCGTTGGTTGCCGATGCCGGCCTGACCTCGAAATCGATGTCCTCGACCGGCACAACCGGCAGCAGCAGCTCGGGCCGCGACGGTGCGGCGAACGGCAGTTCGGCACGCGGCAGCCAGTGCACCACTTGCATGGCGGAAAGGTAGGCGCGGCGACGGGGTTCGGTCAGCAAGGGGCGGATATCCGAGGGCGTGAAGGCAATTGGGCATTCTAACGTGTACGCCGTGGTTTTTGCAGCGCCTATCAGACCGAGCGCCACCGCATCAACAACGCCCTACACCTACACATCCCATGGTTATCTCTCATTACAGACCAAGGGGTAAAAACCACCCCCGCGAATGCAGTACAATCGCCCCCTTTTTCTTGGCAACGAGTCGAAGCCAATGATCGAACCCAAGCGCGTCCTGCGCGCCCTAGCCGAACACTGGGCCCTGATCGAGCCGCTGTGCGAGCGTTTCGACCAGGGCACCCTGAGCCTGGTCGAACTGCGCCAGCATGTGGCCCGCCAGCAGCTCGAAAGCACCCCGCAGGACATCACCCAGCTACTCGACGTGTGGATCCGCCTGGATATCCTGGTCCCGGTGGCCAAAAGCCCGAACCGTTTCGAGCTCAACGCGCAGATCCACGATTTCCTCGCCTACCTGCGCCGCGAACACCGGCTGGGCCTGTGCCTGGAGATCGAAGCCTACTTGCGTCACCTGGAGCGCCTGGCCGGGCACATCCAGGATGCCTTCGACAACCGCGACAGCGACGACCTGGCACGCCAGCTGCGCCTGCTCGACATGCGTGTGCGCGATGTGCTGAAGAAGCTCGACAACGACGAGCAGGCGCTGGTGGCCGTGGCCGAACGGGCCAAGACCAGCAACCGCCAGATTCCGCTGCGCCAGCGTTATGCCGAAGTACTGGCCACCTGGGACGAATACGTCGAGCCGATGATTCAGCTGGTCAACGCCGACGGCGCCTTCGAGCAGGGCGTACGCAAGGTCGAGACCGTGCTGCTGAAACTGTTGGGCGAACAAGCGCGCCTGGGCCACCTGGTCGACGACGACATGCTGCTGCGCACCCACGCGCGCATCCTTGAAATGCAGACCAGCGCCCAGTTGACCCTGCGCCACGCCCGCGAACTGCTGCTGCCGCTGCGCGAAGAAGCCCGCCGGCACAACGCCGTGACTCGCGGCGCCGCACTGGCCCTGTCGGTGATCCGGCGCAAGGGCATCGATGCCGTGCCGCAAGCGGCCATGCCGATGTTCACCCGCCCGCAAAGCACCTTCCTTGGCAGTGCCAGCCAGGTCGAGGCCTACGTTTACGCCCTGGCCCGCTTCGAGCCCAAGCCGGCGCGCTTCCCCAAAGCCCACAAGACCCAGTCCGGCGCCCTGCCCCGTGCCCCGCGCACGGTCAAGGAAATGGCCGAACGCTGCGAACAGGCCCTGCCATTGCCCGACCTGATGGTCTGGCTACTGGAGCAGGAGCCCGAAGGCGCCACCGACGAGCTGCTGTACTGGTTCTCGCGCCTGTCGCGGGAAAAGCGCTTCAAGCGCGAACGCCTCGACCGCCGCGAATACACCACTCAGGAACATTTGGTCAGCCTGCATTCGTTCGCCCTGACCTCCAGCCGCGAAGACGCCCCCAGCGCGCCTACCGAACCCAACGCGAGCCCAGCCCATGCATCTTGATCTTTCCGAACTGTCCCAGCTCGCGCCGATCTTCCGCGAGCTGTTCAAAGGCTTCCACGTCAGCCGGCGCGACCCTGAGCTGTACGCCCAGCTGTCGAACTTCCAGGACCAGTACCGCACCCTGTTCAAGGCCCTGGGCTTCGAACTGGTATGCGACACCCGTGGTTTCTACTACTTCGTCCCGGACATGACCGCCGCGCAGGTCAACAAGACCGCGCAGCGCCTGTCGCTGTTCACCTTCATCCTGGTCGAGCACCTTGCTGACCAGGGCCGCGACCCGATGGCCGTGCTAGATGGCGGCAGCATCGGCCGCGACGAACTGCCCTCGCTGCTGGACAAGTACCGCGACCTGTTCCTGCAGGCCGAAGTGCAGACCGTGGACGAGCTGGAAGAAAAAATCCTGCGCCGCATGACCCAGCTCGGCTTCGCCCATGAAGAAGGCGGCATCTACCGCTTCCTGCCGCCCATGCACCGCTTCCTCGATGTGTGCCTTTCGGTGCAGCAGGACCGCGACCTGGCCGCCACCCTGCACAGCGCCCTGCCGCTGCCGACCCCAGTACTGGTCGAGGAAGAAAGCGCCGAAGAACTCAACCGTACCGACGACCCGCTCGACCTCACGCCTTTCCAGGGCGAGGAAAGCGAAGAGGACGCGCTGGCCCGGGCCATCCGCGAAGAGCAACAGGAGATTGACGCATGAGCCAGGAACGCTACGGCATCCGCCGCTTCGCATTGCTCAACACCGCCGGCTACAGCCTTGGCCTGTTCCCGCTGGAGCACCCGCTGTCGGTATACGGTGCCAACAACCTGGGTAAATCGGCGTCGATCAACGCCCTGCAGTTCCCGATCCTGGCACGCATGTCGGACATGAGCTTCGGCAAGTACAGCCTTGAGCAGTCGCGCCGCTTCTACTTCGCCAGCGATACCTCGTACATTCTCTGCGAACTGAGCCTGCCTCACGGCCCGCACGTGATCGGCGTGGTCGGGCGCGGCCCGGGTGGCGGTTTCGGCCACCAGTTCTTCGCCTACAAGGGCGAACTGGACCTGGCCCACTACCAGAAGAACGACACCTGCCTGCGTCAGAAAGAGCTGTTCACCAACCTTGAGCGCTTGGGGATCAAGGCTTACGAACTGAAGCCGGACGAACTGCGCCGACTACTGGTGGGCGGGCATACCTCGGTGCCGCTGGACCTGACCATGATCCCGCTGCGCTCCACCAGCGAGCAAAGCCTGAAAACTTTCCGCGCGCTGTTCATCAACCTGCTGCACATGCGTGAGATCACCGCCGCCAAACTCAAGCAGCTGTTCCTCGACGCCTTCGAGCACAGCCTGCGCTCGGGCAGCGTCGACTACATCGCTGCATGCGAGGAAGCCTTCCGCGACGTACGCCGCATGGAGCAGGACTACAACGCCCTGGTCGCTGCCGGTCCGCTGGTCGAGGCCCTGGCCGGTGGCGTGGCCCAGCGCGACATTCTGCGTGGCAAGCTGCACCGCATTTCGCCTGTGCTCGACACCCTGCTGGGCACCTGGCAGGAATACGCCATGGCGCGCAAGGAAGAGTTGGTCATCCAGTCCGAGCACTACCGTGGCGAGCAGGACCGCCTGCAGAACGACCAGCGCGGCGGCACACAGGAGCTGATGCGCCTGGAGCGTGAAATTACCGGTATCCAGCGCTGGCTAGGCGAGCTGTCGGTGCTCAAGCACCGCTTTGCGCTGGTCGATGACGTCAAGGTGCTGGAACAGCAACTGCTGGCGGCCAAGGACGCCCACGACGAGTTGGCCGGCGCGCTGGCCCAGTCACGCCAGTTCAGTGCCGAAGACCTCGACGAGCGCGTACGCGACCTGGAAAAACGCCTGAAGCAGGTCAAGCAGCAGCTGGATCACGCGGACAACAATAGCTATGCCCGCCTGCGCGAAGAGTTCTCGCAGCAGGACGTCGACCGCCTGATGCGCCTGTTCAACGGCGCGCTGTTCAGCCTGCCGCTGGGCGATCGCGGTATCGAGCTGGACGACAGCGACCTGTGGGTAAAATCGCTGGAAGCGGTGCTCGACGGCTTCAAGGGCGAACGCTTCGAGGCCCCGGGCCTGGCCATTGACCTGACCCACATCGACCCGCCGGCACTGCAGGCCCTGGCCGACCGCGCCGCCCTGCGCGACCAGAAAGAGCGCCTGGAAAAAGAACTCAAGCAGCTCAAGACCCAGCAGGCCGTGGCCGCCGACCGCTCCGCCTCCAAAGCGCAGACCGAAACCCTGTACCAGGAAGTGCTGGACGCGCAGAAGGCGCTGGAAGACTTCCGCCGTAGCCAGACCCTCGCCGCCGAAGAGCCCGAGAAACTGGAACAGCTTTCGCAACTGGAAGCGGCCCAGGACGAACTCAAGCGCTCTAGCGACGCCTTCACCGAGCGCGTCCAGCAGCTGTCAGCCAAGTTGCAACTGGTCGGCCGCCAGCTCGGCGACCTCGAGTCCAAGCAGCGCACCCTGGAAGACGCCCTGCGCCGTCGCCAGCTGCTGCCGGCCGACCTGCCCTACGGCACGCCATACATGGAAGCCATCGACGACTCGATGGACAACCTGCTGCCGCTGCTCAATGACTACCAGGACAGCTGGCAAAGCCTGCAGCGAGTGGACAACCAGATCGAGGCGCTGTACGCCCAGGTGCGCCTGAAAGGCGTTGCCAAGTTCGACAGCGAAGACGACATGGAACGCCGCCTGCAACTGCTGGTGAACGCCTACGCGCACCGTACCGACGAAGCCCTGACCTTGGCCAAGGCACGCCGCGCCGCGGTCACCGATATCGCCCGAACCCTGCGCAACATCCGCAGCGACTACGACAGCCTCGAGCACCAGCTGGCCCTGTTCAACCGCGAGATCAACAAGCGCCAGGTGTCCAACCTGGAAAGCTTCCGCGTGGTACTGGCGCCGAACAAGGAAGCGCTCAAGCACATCGACCAGATTATCCACAGTGCCGGCCAGTACGAAGAAGGCGAAACCCTGTCGGTCTTCGACCTGACCCAAAGCGCGGACCAGGACAACAAGAACGAAGAGGCCAAGGAGTACCTGGCACGGCTGGTGGCGGCCAACCACAACCAGCTGGGCCTGAAGGACCTGTTCGAGCTGGCGTTCGAGATCACCAAGGTCAATGGCCAGCCGATCATCCACGCCGACATTGACGGCGCGGCGTCCAACGGCACCACCATGACGATCAAGGCGCTGACCAACATGTACCTGTTGCTGCACCTGATGGACCGAGACCTGGCCGGGCGCATTCGCCTGCCGTACTACCTGGACGAAGCGGCAGACATCGACGAACGCAACCAGGCGGCACTGCTGGAGACCAGCCAGCAACTGGGCTTCGTGCCGATCCTGGCGAGTGTGAAACCACAGGTCTCGGCGCACGTTGCGATCGACCTGGAAGGTGGCAGCGGGCCGAACGGCATCTACATCGACGAGGCGGACTGGAAGTTCATCAGCCGGCTGGATGAAGTGAAAGCGGTTGTGCGTGAGGATCAGACCGAGGAACTGGCCTGAGATAGCCGGGGCCGCGTTGCGGCCCATTCGCGGGTGAACCCGCTCCTACGACGGCCTGCGCGATGCGTATGTAGGAACGGGTTTACCCGCGAATACGGTGGCGACTGCAACGGTGAACGGCGGGTGGAAATTGGCCAGCAGGTCCGGCCCATTCGCGGGTGAACCCGCTCCTACGACGGCCTGCGCGATGCTATGTAGGAGCGGGTTTACCCGCGAATACGGTGGCGACTGCAACGGTGAACGGCGGGTGGAAATTGGCCAGCAGGTCCGGCCCTTTCGCGGGTGAACCCGCTCCTACGACGACCTGCGTCCAACCACCGATGCGTATGCAGGAGCGGGCTATCAATGAGCCCAAGGCAGGATCGGAATAGCAGTCACCGCATTCTGCGGGCTGCCTTCGATCATGCGGTCGCTGTAGACCAGGTACACCAGCGTGTTGCGCTTCTTGTCGAGAAAGCGCACCACCTGCATGGTCTTGAACACCAGCGAGGTGCGTTCCTTGAACACTTCCTCGCCATCCTTGAGCTCACCCTTGAAGTTGATCGGCCCGACCTGACGACAGGCAATCGATGCCTCCGCCCGGTCCTCGGCAAGCCCCAAGCCCCCCTTTACCCCGCCAGTCTTGGCACGCGACAGATAGCACGTCACGCCCTCTACCTTCGGGTCGTCGAACGCCTCGACCACAATGCGGTCGTTCGGCCCGAGGAACTTGAACACGGTGGACACCTGGCCGACCTCTTCGGCGCCGGCCAACATCGGCAGCACGCACGCTGCCACAGCGATTACGTTCTTCAGCAGGCTCATACCAGCACCAGATTGTCGCGGTGTACAAGTTCCGGCTCGGCGCTGTAGCCAAGGATCGACTCGATGGCTTCGGACGACTGACCAATGATCTTCTGCGCCTCCAGGGCGCTGTAGTTGGCCAGGCCGCGAGCCACTTCAACACCGTCCGGGCCGACGCACACCACCATCTCGCCACGACGGAAACTGCCCTGCACAGTCTTCACGCCAACCGGCAACAAGCTCTTGTTGGCCTGGCGCAGCGCTTGCACGGCACCGGCATCCAGCACCAGGGTGCCACGGGTTTGCAGGTGACCGGCCAGCCACTGCTTGCGCGCAGCGAGCATGCCGCGCTCAGGGGACAGCAAGGTACCCAGGCGCTCGCCCGCCTTCAGGCGGTCCAGTACGCGTTCGATGCGGCCACCGATAATGATGGTGTGGGCACCGGAACGGGCAGCCAGGCGCGCCGCACGCAGCTTGGTCTGCATGCCGCCTCGGCCCAGGGCGCCACCAGTACTGCCAGCTACGGCATCCAGTGAGGGGTCGTCGGCACGGGCCTCGTAGATCAACTGCGCTTCGGGGTTGTTGCGCGGGTCGGCATCGAACATACCATCGCGGTCGGTGAGGATCACCAGCAGGTCGGCCTCGACCAGGTTGGCCACCAGCGCCGCCAGGGTGTCGTTGTCGCCGAAGCGGATCTCGTCGGTGACCACGGTGTCGTTTTCGTTGATCACCGGCACCACGCCCAGATCGACCAAGGTGCGAAGGGTGCTGCGGGCATTCAGGTAACGCTTGCGGTCGGACAGGTCGTCATGGGTCAGCAGGATCTGCGCGGTGTGCTTCCCGTGCTCCCCAAAGCTCGACTCCCAGGCCTGCACCAGGCGCATCTGGCCGAGCGAGGCAGCCGCCTGCAGCTCGTTCATCGCGCTCGGTCGCTTGGTCCAGCCCAGCTGGCTCATACCGGCGGCCACGGCCCCGGAGGAGACCAGAACCAACTCCACGCCTGCCTCACGCAGCGCGACCATCTGCTCGACCCAAACGGCCATTGCACCGCGGTCGAGGCCCTTGCCATCGGCGGTCAGCAGAGCACTGCCAATCTTAACGACCCAGCGCTTGGCGCCCGTCACCTTGCTTCGCATCTTCTTCCAACCTATGTCGAATCTGTAGATACCGTGGATACAAAAACGCCGCTCCAGAGAGCGGCGTTTAGTGTACTGCAACCGATCAGTCGCGCACGTAAATGATTTCCGGACCGTCTTCGTCGTCCTCGAAATCATCGTCCCAACCGTCATCGTCGCCGATGTCGTGCACGCTCTTGACGCCGGTACGACGCAGGGTGCGGGCGTCGTCCAGGGCCTGCAGCTGGGCACGGGCTTCGTCTTCGATGCGCTGGTCGAGGTCGGCCAGCTCTTCGGCGTAGGCCGGGTCGTTGGCCAGGCGGTCGGCGCGGTCTTCGAGGTAGCGCATCAGGTCGTGGCTGAGCTTGTCGGTGCCCTGCTTGGAAATGGCCGAGATCACGTAGACCGGGCCTTCCCACTCCAGACGATCGATCACTTCCTGCACACGTTCGTCACGCTCGTCGTCCATGACCATATCGGCCTTGTTCAGCACCAGCCAGCGCTCACGCTCGGCCAGCGACGGGCTGAAGCGGGTCAGCTCGTTGACGATGACTTCGGCGGCATCGGCCGGGCTGCTTTCGTCCAGCGGCGCGATGTCCACCAGATGCAGCAGCACCCGCGTACGCGCCAGGTGCTTGAGGAAGCGGATACCCAGGCCGGCACCTTCAGAGGCGCCTTCGATCAGGCCGGGGATATCGGCGATGACGAAGCTCTTCCAGCGGTCGACGCTGACCACGCCCAGGTTTGGCACCAGGGTAGTGAACGGGTAGTCGGCGACTTTCGGCTTGGCGGCCGAGACCGAACGGATGAAGGTACTCTTGCCGGCGTTGGGCAAGCCCAGCAGGCCGACGTCGGCCAACACCTTCATTTCCATCTTCAGGTCACGCTGCTCACCCGGTTTGCCTGGGGTGGTCTGGCGCGGCGCACGGTTGGTGCTCGACTTGAAACGGGTGTTGCCCAGCCCGTGCCAGCCACCTTGCGCGACCATCAGCTTCTGGCCGGGGGTAACCAGGTCACCGATCACTTCCTGGGTGGAAGCGTCAATCACGGTAGTGCCGACCGGCACGCGCAGGAACAGGTCTTCACCCTTCTTGCCGGTGCAGTCGGTGCTACCGCCGTTGGAGCCACGCTGGGCTTCATGGTGACGGGTGTAGCGGTAGTCGACCAGGGTGTTCAGGTTATCGTCGGCAATCATGTACACCGAGCCGCCGTCACCGCCGTCACCGCCGTTAGGGCCGCCGTTCTCGATGAACTTCTCGCGACGGAAGCTCATGCAACCGTTGCCACCGTCACCGGCCTTGACCCGAATGGATACTTCGTCAACAAACTTCATTAAAACCGCCTCTCGTCGGCAGACGAGCTGAATGACTCAAAAACATGAGGCTCTTGCAAAAATGAGCGCGGCGGCCCCGTACGACCGTAGAAACCAACGCCGGCAACCCAGACAAACAGCTTTGCAAGAGGCTCACCACAAACGAAAAAGCCCCGTCGCATGACGGGGCTTCTGGAGCGACGTCGCGATTAAGCGGCGACGATGCTCACGTAACGGCGCATGAACTCGCCTTTCTTCTCGAACTTGATCACGCCTTCGATCTTGGCGAACAAGGTGTGGTCCTTGCCCATGCCAACGCCGTAGCCAGCGTGGAATTCGGTACCGCGCTGACGGACGATGATGTTGCCTGGCTTGATAACCTGGCCGCCATACATCTTCACGCCAAGGCGTTTCGATTCTGAGTCGCGACCGTTACGAGTACTACCACCAGCCTTCTTGTGAGCCATGGTTCAATTCTCCAAATAAATTCAGGGGATCTAGGGGATTAAGCCTGGATGCCGGTGATTTTGATCTCGGTGAACCACTGGCGGTGGCCCATACGCTTCATGTGGTGCTTACGACGACGGAACTTGATGATGCGAACCTTGTCGTGGCGGCCTTGCGAAACGACTTCGGCCACTACTTTAGCGCCAGCAACAACTGGAGCACCGATGGTGACTTCTTCACCGTTGGCGACCAGCAGAACGCGATCGAAGGTCACGGATTCGCCAGTGGCGACTTCCAGTTTTTCGATCTTGAGGAATTCACCTTCAGCGACTTTGTACTGCTTGCCGCCGGTAACGATTACTGCGTAAGACATGGTATTTCTCCGATAATCCTGCTCACCCAGCGCTTTATATGATGAGTATTGGCTGGCATGGCTGCACAGGGCTGGAACGGCCCGGCGCAATTGCGTAAGGCAGGTGCTGCCCAGGAAGTTAGGGTGCGCGATTGTACGCAACCGCGGTTTTGCTTGCAAGTGCCGCCCCCGGCCAGCTGGCACAGCGCCTTGACACACCGGGACCCGCGACCTAGCATGCCGCGCAACCTCACTGGAGCAGCCGATGCAACCCCAAACCTTCTACCGCGCGGTGGCTGATGATTTCAGCGCCGTCGACGAGATCATCAAGAAGCAGCTGACCTCGCGCGTGCCGCTGGTATCGAAGATCGGCGACTATATCACGTCCGCCGGTGGCAAGCGCCTGCGTCCCCTGCTGGTACTGCTGTGTGGCAAGGCCCTGGGCCGCGAAGGCGACGACCTGCGCCTGCTGGCCGCCACCATCGAGTTCCTGCACACCGCCACCCTGCTGCACGACGACGTGGTCGACATGTCCGGCATGCGCCGCGGCCGCTCTACCGCCAATGCCCTGTGGGGCAACGCGCCAAGCGTACTGGTGGGCGACTTCCTTTATTCGCGCTCGTTCGAAATGATGGTCGAACTGGGCTCGATGCCGGTCATGCAGATCCTGTCCAAGGCCACCCGGGTGATTGCCGAAGGTGAAGTGCTGCAGCTGTCGCGTGTACGCGACGCCAGCACCACCGAGGAAGTCTACATGGAGGTCATTCGCGGCAAGACGGCGATGCTGTTCGAAGCCTCTACCCACAGCGCTGCGGCGCTGGCCCAGGCCACCGACGAGCAGCGCGAAGCCCTGCGGACCTTTGGCGACCATCTGGGCGTGGCCTTCCAGCTGGTCGACGACCTGCTGGACTACAAGGGTGACTCGCAGACCCTGGGCAAGAACGTCGGTGACGACCTGGCCGAGGGCAAGCCTACCCTGCCGCTGATCTACACCATGCGCGAAGGCTCTGCCGAGCAGGCTGCACTGGTACGCCAGGCGATCCAGAAGGGTGGCCTGGAGGATCTGGAGCAGATTCGCGTTGCGGTCGAGGAATCGGGCGCACTGAAGTACACCGCCGAGCTGGCGCGCGATTACGTGAAACGCGCCATCGCCTGCCTCGAAGTGCTGCCTGCCAGTGAATACCGGGATGCGCTGGTTGAGCTGAGCGAGTTTGCGGTCGCGCGTACGCACTGACAGACCGAGTCGCATTCATTCGCGGGCAAGCCCGCTCCTACACCATCTGTGGGAGCAGGCTTGCCCGCGATGCTTTTGTCCGGACATAATCCCTTCCGGGAAAATACCTTTTACAATGTGGGCTTTTAACCGCCCGTCTGTTTGTTTGAGGAACCGAAGTGAGCACTCTGCCACCCTGCCCAAAATGCAACTCCGAATACACCTACGAGGATGGCACTCAGCTGATCTGCCCTGAATGCGCCCACGAGTGGTCGGCCAGCGGCGATGCCGAGGCGGCCAGCGACGAGGTGGTGAAAAAGGATTCGGTCGGCAACATCCTGCAGGACGGTGACACCGTTACCGTGATCAAGGACCTCAAGGTCAAAGGTTCGTCGCTGGTAGTCAAGGTCGGCACCAAGGTCAAGAACATCCGCCTGTGCGATGGCGACCACGACATCGACTGCAAAATCGACGGCATCGGGGCCATGAAACTGAAGTCCGAGTTCGTCCGCAAAGTCTGATCACAGAAAAATCCGGCAATTGGCGCTTGCCATTCTAGTAATAAGAATTATTCTCATTGGAACTGCTATCCAAGGAGAATCGCCATGACTTATCTGATCGACGCCTGGCTGGAACGCCCTCACCCCTACCTGCGCATTCTTCATCGGGAAACCGGCGAAGTGTGCGCGGTCCTTGAAGAAGCAGCCCTCGACGAACTGCGTGAGCAGGGTGACCTGGACATGAGCGGGCTGAATTCGAGTGAGCCGGGGGTGCTCAAGGAACTGGTACGGAATCTGTTTCTGTTCTGCTATTCGCGGGCATTGCGCCCTGGGGGGACAGACTGGAATTGAGGCCGGCAGGGCCGGCCTCTTCGCGGGTGACCCCTACCCCTACAGGGAGGAGCGGGTTTACTCGCGAACGGGCCGCAAAGCGGCCCCAACGACCTTACAGAACGTCGAGCAGCTCGACGTCGAACACCAGTACGCTGTGCGGCGGGATGCTGCCAACACCTTGGGCGCCGTAAGCCAGCTCGCTTGGCACGTACAGGCGCCATTTGCTGCCAGCGTTCATCAGCTGCAGGGCTTCGGTCCAGCCAGCGATCACGCCGCCTACCGGGAACTCAGCCGGCTGGCCACGCTCGTAGGAGCTGTCGAACACGGTGCCGTCGATCAGGGTGCCGTGGTAGTGGGTACGCACGTTGTCTTCGCGAGACGGCTTGGCGCCTTCGCCGGCGGTCAGCACTTCGAACTGCAGGCCCGAAGCCAGCGTGGTGATGCCTTCACGCTTGGCGTTCTCGACCAGGAATTCCTTGCCAGCGGCAGCGGCGGCTTCGGCCTTGGCTGCAGCTTCGGCTTGCATCACCTCGCGGATGACCTTGAAGCTGGCCGACAGGTCGGCTTCGCTGACGCGGCTGTCGGCACCGTTGAAGGCATCGGTCAGGCCGGCCAGGATGGCTTCCAGGCTGACGCCAGGTGGCGGGTTGTCGCGCAGCTGGCCGCCCAGCTGACGGCCGATACCGTAGCTGACGCGAGTTTCATCGGTAGACAGGTTGAGTTCGGACATTGTCGTGCTCCACTGCAGGGCGCAGTGCAGCCGCGCCCTTGATAAAAAGGGCGAGCAGCCTAGCACACTGGGGCGCTGCGAGCAGCTACCAGGCCGAACGCTGGGAAATCGGCACCTTCAGGTCTTCTTCCGGATGCGTCCCCATACCACACATTTCATCCTGCACCGACCAGTGCACCAGGTTCATCGAGACCATAGGGATGGTTTGCAGCAACTTGCGCGCATCTTCCACCGAGTGCACGCGCAAGCGTTCACCGCGGGTATCGGACAGGGGGTGAGGATGGCCTTTGACCCGGGCCTCGAGCAGGTAGTCACCGCCTTCGATGGCGATCAGGTTCAGTTCGTCGACATGGCCAGCCCTGGCCTCGGTATTGAGCTGATGCAGGTTCATGAGAGCACCTCGCGATGGGAACCACGCATGAGAGCTCATTTTTTGTACAGGAAGGGAGAATGCGCAAGGCATGACTGACGCCACTCGTCAGTTGAGCCTCGATCTCTGTGGGAGCGGGCGTGCCCGCGAAGCAGGCCACGCGGTGGCTGGCACCGGCTTTGCCGGTGTTCGCGGGCATGCCCGCTCCCACAGGAGTTGCAGTGAGGCCTGGCGGGACTCAGTGCTTGGTCAGCTTGTCCAGGTAGCCCATGCAAAACGCCGAGACCACGAAGGTCATGTGGATGATCACGTACCACATCAGGTAATCGGTGGAGATGTTTTGCGCATCCATGAACACCCGCAGCAGGTGAATGGACGAAATCGCCACGATCGACGCGGCAACCTTCATCTTCAGCGACGAGGAGTCCATCTTGCCCAGCCAGTTGAGCTTTTCCTTGCTTTCATCGATGTCCAGTTGCGAGACGAAGTTCTCATAGCCGGAAATCATCACCATCACCAGCAAGCCGCCGACCAGCGACATGTCGATCAGAGACAGGATCACCAGGATCAGGTCAGCTTCGCTCAGCGCGAAGACATTGGGCAGGACGTGGACCACTTCCTGGAAAAATTTCAGCGCCAGGGCCAGCAGGCCGAGGGACAAGCCGAAGTAGATCGGTGCGAGCAGCCAGCGCGAGGCATACATCGCGTTTTCGAGGATACGTTCCATGAAGTTCAGGACTCATCAGGTGACTAGAAAAGCGACGGCGAGTATAGCCAGCCACCTGTTACAGCAAAAGCCCGGGGGCCGCTTTGCGGCCCCGACATTCTTCAGGTCTCAGGATGAAACTGGTAATCCCCAAGATTCCGGCACCGCTCGCCATTGATCCGCCGCAACTGCGCCTGCAAATGCAGACACCAGATCTGCGGGTCTTCGGCCACCTGATAACCATGCGTGGTCAGGCTGTCGACAATGGCATTGAGCACCGATTCGGCCACCAGCGGCCCGTGAAACGGCCCCTGTGCCTTGATCGCGGAGGGTTGTTCACCGGCCATGCCGGCGGCGAACAGCAGGGTCCACATGCCGTTATCCCCGGCCAGTGGACGAATGCTGCATTCGATACGAGTCACCAGGCCCAGGCACTGGCGTGTGAGGCTGAGGTTGCGCATGGCCGCGTCCCCTCCAAAGAGCCTTGTTCAGCCTGAGTATCAGGCTGTTTCCATCCTGAACCTGATTCTGTCCTTAAGTTCCAGCATAGAGGAATCGTTCAGAAAGATGAAAAACTGGCGCTGAACGGTAGCACATCGCCGCTAGCGCCAGTTTATTGACTCAGGCCGGTTTGGCTTGGGCAATCACGTCTTCAAGGCGTTCCTTTTCTGCCTTCTCGATATCTTCCTCGCTGATCATCTCGGCAATTTCACGCAGGCGCTCCACCACCCGGGCATTGACGCTGCCCTCGGTGAAAAGCCCCTTGTCGTCGAGTACCCCGGCCTCCTCGCCCACCAGCAGGCTCAGCGCCTCATCAGCCTGGCTGACCGCGTAGACGTGGAACATGCCGTTCTCCACCGCCTGCAACACGCGCTCGTCAAGCATCAGGGTGGCGACGTTGGCACGCGGAATGATCACCCCCTGCTCGCCGGTCAGGCCACGCGCCTCGCAGAGGCGGAAGAAGCCCTCGATCTTCTCGTTGACCCCACCCACCGCCTGCACTTCACCAAACTGGTTGATCGAGCCCGTGATGGCGAAGCACTGCTTGAGCGGCGTGCGCGACAAGGCCGAGATCAGCGTGCAGGCTTCGCCCAGCGAGGCGCTGTCGCCGTCCACGTAGCCGTAGGATTGCTCCAGGGCGATGCTCGCGGAGATCGCCAACGGGAATTCCTGGGCATAGCGGCTGCCCAGGTAACCGGTGAGGATCATCACCCCTTTGGAGTGGATCGGCTGGCCAAGGTTGACCTCACGCTCGATATCGACAATACCGCTGCCGCCCGGGTACACGGTGGCCGAAATACGCGCTGGCATGCCGAACGCCGAGTCGCCCACTTCCAGCACGGTCAGCCCGTTGCACTTGCCAATGGCAGCGCCTTCCGTGTCGATCAGGATGATGCCGGCGAGCATGTCGTCCAGCACCCGTTGCGACACACGGCCGGTACGGGTGGCCTTGGCCTTGAGCGCCCGCTCGATGTGGCCTGCGTCGGTCATTTCGTCACTGGCCAGCTGGCGAATGAAATCAGCCTCGCTGACCAGCTGGAACAGGTCGCCGATACGCGCCGACAGGCGCGACTGGTTCTCGGCCAGACGAGCACTGTAGGTGGCCAGACGCGCCACCGCGTCGCTGGTCAGCGGCGCCATGCCCTCTTCGTTGGTGCGGGTGCGCAACAGCTGGGCGAACTGCTCCAGGTTCTCATCGACCATCGGCATGTCTTCATCGAAGTCCACCAGCACGCGGAACATCTCCTGGAAGTCCGGGTCGTGGTCCTGCAGTGCGTAGTACAGCTGGCGCGAGCCGATGATCACCAGCTTGACGTTCAGCGGAATCACCTGCGGCTGCAGGCTGACGGAGGCAACACGGCCCAGCTCACCGATTGGCGACTCCATCTTCAGCTTGCGCGACTGCAACGCACGCTTGAGCGCATCCCATACGAACGGCTCGCCCAGCATCTTCTCGGCTTCGAGAATCAGGAAGCCGCCGTTGGCACGGTGCAGCGCGCCGGGGCGCAGTTGGCGATAGGAGGTATACAGCGCACCTTGGTCGGTGCTGTATTCAATACGGCCAAACAGATTGTCGTAGGTCGGGTGCGGCTCGAACACCACCGGCGCCCCACCGTCAGCATGGTGGCCCACCACCAGGCTGG
Source organism: Pseudomonas sp. yb_5 (assembly GCF_043103865.1). Classification (NCBI taxonomy): domain Bacteria; kingdom Pseudomonadati; phylum Pseudomonadota; class Gammaproteobacteria; order Pseudomonadales; family Pseudomonadaceae; genus Pseudomonas; species Pseudomonas sp. yb_5. Next base: position 110,205 of record NZ_JBICKE010000106.1, on the reverse strand, counting down.
GCGCGTACTGCTCTTCGAGCAGCTTGCGGGCCACGGCGTCGGACTTGCTGTCATCGACCAGTTGCTCGACCACGGTACGCAACAGGTTCAACTGCACCGATTGCAGGTAGGCGCAAACCGCCGCGTTTTCGGCGTACTTTTCCGACAGCGGCGCCAGCAACGGCTGCAGCGCCAACATGATGGTTTCTTCGTTGAGCTGGCGCAGCTGGTTGTTCGATTCGCGCTTCCATTGCGGCAGGCTGGCCAGTTCTTCGTTAAGGCGCTCCTCAAGCAGGGCAATGTCCTCGTGGAACTGCTCGCGCACCTCTTCCGACAATTGGGCAAATTCCGCTTCATCCAGCGCCTTGCCATCAGCCATCGGCGTGAAGGCGACGTTGCTGGCATCGCGGTACAAGGCCACGTCCTTTTCCAGCGACGCGCGCTCAATCACATCCAGCGCGCGGTCATAACGCTGGTTGAAAGCGCGGTCGATGGCGCCCTTCTTCTGCTGGTAGGACGGGTGTTCGAACACCGCCGGGAACGTCGACAGCAGGTTGTCGATCAATCCGCCCATGTCGCTGATGAACTCGGCGGCGCTCCCGGACGGCAGCTCCAGTGCGCGTGGTTCACGGGTGTCGTCGAAGTGGTTGACGTAGACCCAGTCGGCCGGGGTCTGCTGGCGCTTGCCCTCGGCCTTGAGGTAGCGCTTGACGAACGAGAAGCGCCCGGTGCCGGGCTCGCCCATCACGTACACATTGTAACCGGGGCGCGGCATGGCCACGCCGAACTGCAGGGCCTCGACAGCACGTTCCTGGCCCAGGACTCCGCGAAACGGCTCCAGATCGTCGGTATGGGTAAAAGCAAACTGCTCGGGGGAGAAACGCCGGGTCAGGGCTTCAGGCGCAAGACGCAGGCGCGCAGCGACAGGATCGGGCATTGGGTTTCCTTACTTCGGCGGGGCAGATAAGCAGCATTCTGGCGCTGCCCGCGCGCGCCTTGCAAGGCTCCACGGGACTTTATGTCGCAGCCGGTGCAGTCATGTGACAGCAAATTTTTCGCAATCAACAACGCAACCTTTAGATCATGCCTAAACTCCAAGCTGCGCGGGTGGGTGAAAAGCTTTCCCGACCTGGCAACCGAGTTGCCAGAAACCCTGACCCTTGGTTAAGACAAAGAGAACAAATGCTATGAAACGGATTCTTCTGGGTACTCTGTTCACCGTGGTCTCGCTGAACGCCATGGCCGAAGCGCCAGGCGGCCCGAACTGCGGCTGGGGCAACATGCTGTTCGAAGGCCAGCGCGGCACGCCGGCACACTTCCTGGCTTCTACCACCAACGGCACCTCCGGTAACGCCACCTTCGGCATGACCTCCGGTACCAACGGCTGCTCGACCAGGGCTTCGCTGACCTATGGCGGCAAGTCCTGGTTCGCCATGAACGGCATGATGAACGAGCTGTCCGAAGACATGGCCATGGGCCAGGGCGAAGCTCTGACCACCTATGCCGTCGTTCTCGGCGTAGCGCCGGAGGACCGCAGCTACTTCAACTCGGTCACCCACCAGCACTTCAACCAGATCTTCAGCAGCGCCGACGTCACTGCCGAAACTGTCCACAGCAACACCCTGGCCGTTCTGAAGAGCGACCCACGCCTGGCCAAATACGCTACCGAGGCCTAAGCACAGCTGCTCCCGCCCCACCCCTGGGGCGGGTTTCGCCTTTTTCGGCATCGTCAAGAAGTAGTTGCCCGATATGCTCAAACGCTTCGCTTGCCTGGCGCTGTGTGCCTGCGCCCCTGTTCATGCCGCCCCTGTGCTGGATCCAGGCCGTCTCCAGCAATTGGCCAATACCCCTTACTGGCTCGCCATTGGTCATTACGAAACCGCCAAGCTCGGCGGCTGGCGCAGCTATGTGGATGATGATGCGTTCTTCCTCGCCGCAGAGGGCGCGCACCATCCGGATCAGGAACTCAAGGCTACGGTCGACGCGCTGTATGCCCCGGCCAGCCTCGGTGACAAGCACGCCCAGTGCGTATTCCCCGCGCGCACCCGCTGGCTGCGCGAACAGCTCGACCTGCAAGACTTGCCGCAACCGGATTGCCAGGAATTCAAGACCTGGTACCAGTCGATCGACCCGCACAGCGCCGCGTTGATCTTCCCGGCAGCCTACCTGAACAGCCCGTCGTCGATGTTCGGTCACACCCTGCTGCGCATCGACCAGTCCAACACCCGCAGCGACGACACCACGCTGCTGAGCTACGCGATCAACTTCGGTGCCTATATCGAAGGCAGCGACAACAGCATCCTGTACGCCTGGAAAGGCCTGATGGGTGGCTACCCAGGGCTGTTCGCGCTAATGCCCTACCAGGAAAAACTGTCCGAATACCGCAGCCTGGAAAACCGCGACCTGTGGGAATACCAGCTGGACCTGACCCCCGAAGAAACCGGACGCATGGTCGAGCACGTATGGGAGTTGAAGCAGATCCAGTTCGATTACTTCTTCTTCGACGAGAACTGCTCGTATCGTCTGCTGGAGCTGCTGCAAGTGGCCCGGCCGAGCCTGGACCTGACGTCTCAGTTCCCGCTGACCGCCATTCCCACCGACACGGTAAAAGCCGTGAAACAGTCTGGCCTGGTCGCCAGCGAAACTTACCGCCCCTCTCGCGAACGTGAATTGCTGGCCAGGGCCGAGCCACTCGAGCTCAACGAAAAGCGCCAGGTGCTGGCTGTAAGCGCCGACACTGCGCAATTGCAAAGCCCTGAATTCCAGGCGCTGCCTCGTGAACGCCAAGCATTGGTGCAAGATGCCGCGTATCGCCTTGAGCGGTATCGGGCCAATGGCCAGGAACGCGATCCAGGACAGGCCAAGCGCAGCTTCGAGTTGCTACGGGCGATCAACAGCAACCCACCGCCCCCCCTGCAGATCGAGCGCCCCGGGTTGCCCGAGGATGGCCATGACTCGCGCACCTGGCAGTTGGGCGTGGGCACCCGCGAAGACCGCGCCTACGCCGAATATGGCCTGCGCATGGCCTACCACGACCTGAATGACAACGCCTATGGCTTCCCGCTTGGCGCACAGATCGAAATCCTGCAATTGAAGCTGCGCCAGTATGAAGGCAATGATTGGCAGGTGCAGCGCCTGGACCTGGCCACCATCCGTTCACTGACACCCCGTAACGAGCTGCTCAAGCCTTGGTCATGGCAAGTGGCTGGCGGGCTGGAGCGGGTACCGGGCAAGCATGACGACGAAGTGCTGGTGAGCCATGTGAATGGCGGCGCTGGCGGCACCTGGCAGCTGGCCGACGGTTTGCTGGGATTTGCCTTGGGCACGGTGCGGGTCGAGCATCACAACGACTTCGCTCAATTCATTGCCCCGGCGGCAGGCTTCAATGGCGGCCTGCTCTGGCGCAACGCGCTGGGCAACATGACGCTGGAGGCCAAGGGCGATTACTTCACCAACGGCGAAGTGCGGCGCAGTGTAAGCCTGAACCAGCAGTGGGAAATCAGCCAGAACCTTGGGCTTCGGTTGAGCGCTTCGCGTGAGTTCAGCCACCTGGCCACGGCACAGAACGAGGTGATGCTCGAGCTGAAGTGGTATCACTACTGAGGCCGCTTTGCGGCCTTTCGCGGGCACGCCCGCTCCCACAGGGTCCCCACTGGATTCGAGGCCTGGCAAGTACCTGTGGGAACGGGCTTGCCCGCGAATTGGCCGGTTAGGCTAGCAAAGCAGTATGACCGAACCAACTCTTTGACACTGTTTTGACACCTACCCGACAAATAGCCACCTAGACTTTCCACCATCAACTGGAGGGTTTTGTGGCTATGTCGCGGTACTGGTTCGGCGTGTGCGTCGCGTTGTTGCTGTCAGGTTGCGAAACCACCCACGAGCAGATGGTCAACCACGGTTACCCTCCCGCCTATGCGGATGGCTTCCAGGACGGCTGCAGCAGTGGCCGCCAGGCGGCCGGGCTGATGGTAGGCAACTTCCGCAAAAACGTACCGCGCTACCTGCACGAGCGTCAGTACGAAACCGGCTGGGACGATGGCTTCCGCCAGTGTCATGCCATGCAGAACAGCGAAGAACAGCGCCAATACCACGAGCGTTTCTGGGACCAGCGTGACCGCGAGTGGGAGCAGGAAAAAGACCGCGGCGCAGCCAAGGCCTATCGCCACAACTGAGTCGCAAACGGACATTCCTTTAAACCGGCGGCCTGCCATGATGGTCTCACGCACAAGGAGGCCCTTCATGAGCCGAGCATTCGTCAACGAGGACCAAGCCGCCGCCCAGGCCGACCAACCGGTTGAGCGGCGCATCAGCGAACAACCCAACTACGTCACCGCCAGCGGCCTGCGCCAGCTGCAAACGCGTGTGGCCGAGCTGAATGCCTTGCGCAGCGAACTGCAGGCGCAGGGCGAACGGGGTGACAAGCAACGGCTGGCCGATACCGAGCGGGATCTGCGCTACTTCAGCGCGCGGGTGCAAAGCGCCCAGGTGGTACCCGCGGCGACTTCCCATAGCAAGGTACAGATTGGTAGCCGGGTGCGGTTTGTCGATGCGCAGGACCAGGAGCAGGTGGTGCAGCTGGTGGGCGAGGATGAGGCGGATGCCGGGCGGGGCTTGATCAACTGGGGTTCGCCATTGGGGCGGGCATTGCTCGGGGCTGGGCCGGGTGATGAGGTGGTCTGGCAGCGGCCGGTGGGGGAACAGGTGATAGAGGTGGTTGAGATTCTGGGTGAGGGTTGAGGGCCTGGGGCTGCTTTGCAGCCCATCGCGACGCAAGGCCGCTCCCACAGGCCCTTGACTGCCCCCAAGGGTTGGATGGGTGTCCAACTTCTCGGGTGCAGTCCAGCCTGTGGGAGCGGCCTTGCGTCGCGATGGGCCGCAAAGCGGCCCCCTACCGTCTCAGATCAGACCACGCCCTGAGCCAGCATCGCATCGGCCACTTTCACGAAGCCCGCGATGTTCGCACCCTTGACGTAGTTGATACGACCATCAGCCTCTTCACCGTAGTGCACGCATGCATGGTGAATTGACTGCATGATGCTGTGCAGCTTGCTGTCCACTTCACCGGCAGTCCACAGCAGGCGCATGGCGTTCTGCGACATTTCCAGGCCCGACACGGCGACGCCGCCGGCATTGGAGGCCTTGCCAGGGGCATACAGAATGCCGGCGTCCAGGAAGATATCCACAGCCTCGAGGGTAGTCGGCATGTTGGCGCCTTCGGCCACACAGATGCAGCCGTTTCGCAGCAAGGTGCGGGCATCTTCGGCGCCCAGCTCGTTCTGCGTGGCGCACGGCAAGGCGATGTCGCACGGCAGGCTCCAAGGAGTTTGGCCCTTGCGGAACTCCAGGCCGAACTGCCCGGCCAGCTCGCTGATACGGCCACGCTTGACGTTTTTCAGCTCCATCAAGGCGTCCCACTGGGCGTCGGTCAGCCCGGCTTCTGCATACAAGGTACCTTCAGAGTCAGACAGCGAGATCACCTTGCCGCCCAGGTCCATGACCTTGCGCGCAGCATACTGGGCGACGTTGCCCGAACCAGACACCGCCACGCGGCGGCCGTCGATACGCTTGTCCTGACGCTTGAGCATTTCTTCGGCGAAGTAAACGCAGCCATAGCCGGTGGCTTCCGGACGGATCAGGCTGCCGCCATAGGTCATGCCCTTGCCGGTCAGCACCGAGGTGAACTGGTTGGCCAGGCGCTTGTACTGGCCAAACATGAAGCCGATTTCGCGGGCACCCACGCCGATGTCACCGGCCGGTACGTCGCAGTCGGCGCCGATGTGGCGATACAGCTCGCTCATGAACGCCTGGCAGAAGCGCATCACTTCAGCGTCGCTCTTGCCTTTCGGGTCAAAGTCCGAGCCGCCCTTGCCGCCGCCCATGGGCAGCGAGGTCAGCGAGTTCTTGAACACCTGCTCGAAGGCCAGGAACTTCAGCACGCTGAGGTTCACCGACGGGTGGAAGCGCAGGCCACCCTTGTACGGGCCAATGGCACTGCTCATCTGAATGCGGTAACCGCGGTTGACCTGCACCTTGCCCTGATCATCGACCCAGGAGACGCGGAACAGCAAGGCGCGCTCAGGCTCGACCATGCGCTCCAGGATACCGGACTGCAGGTAGTGGGGGTTGGCTTCAAGGAATGGCCACAGGGTGCGAAGCACCTCTTCTACGGCCTGGTGGAATTCTGGTTGACCAGGGTCACGCTGCTTTAGGCGTGCAAGGAAATCGTCGACAGATTCGATCATGGTAGACATCTCACCAAGAGGATTGGACTTATTGGTTTTTTCAGGAATGTACCAAGAAGCAATCGCACCGGAACAGGGCGAGATGTCGTTTTTATGAAATTATTTGGTGCGTTTTATGTAAGTGTATACAAAATCCATCCCAATTACCCCGCTCCCAGCCTTCCGCCAGGCACAAAAATGGGGCCCTTTGTGGCCCCATATTTGTGCGCCAGTAAACCGGCTTACTGGGCCAGTTTCTTGTGCCGTACACGGTGCGGCTGGGCAGCAGCATCACCCAGACGCTTCTTGCGGTCGGCCTCGTACTCGGTGTAGTTACCCTCGAAGAAGACCACGTTCGAGTCGTCTTCGTACGCCAGGATGTGGGTAGCCACGCGGTCCAGGAACCAACGGTCGTGGGAAATCACGATCGCGGCGCCCGGGAAGTCCAGCAGGGCTTCTTCCAGCGAACGCAGGGTTTCGACGTCGAGGTCGTTGGACGGTTCGTCGAGCAGCAGAACGTTACCGCCTTCCTTCAGGGTCAGGGCCAGGTGCAGGCGGCCACGCTCACCACCGGACAGGTCCTTGACGAACTTCTGCTGATCGCCACCTTTGAAGTTGAAGCGGCCAACGTAGGTACGCGAAGGGATCTCGTAGTTGCCGATGCGGATCTGGTCGGAACCGTCGGAGATCTGCTGGAACACGGTCTTGGCGCCGTCCAGGTCCTCACGGCTCTGGTCCACACAGGCCAACTGCACGGTTTCACCGATCTCGATGCTGCCCGAGTCCGGCTGCTCCTTGCCCATCAACATGCGGAACAGGGTCGACTTACCGGCACCGTTACCACCGATCACGCCAACGATGGCGCCTTTGGGCATGGCGAACGACAGGTTGTCGATCAGCACACGGTCGCCATAACCCTTGGTGACGTTCTTGAACTCGATAACCTTGTCACCCAGGCGCGGACCGGCCGGGATGTAGATTTCGTTGGTTTCGCTGCGCTTCTGGAATTCCTGCGACTGCATTTCTTCAAAGCGCTGCAGACGGGCCTTGGACTTGGACTGGCGGGCTTTGGCGCCTTTGCGCACCCACTCCAGTTCCTCTTTCATGGCCTTCTCGTGGGCGCTCTGCTGCTTGGATTCCTGCGCCAGACGCTCCGACTTGGCTTCCAGCCAGCCCGAGTAGTTGCCTTCGTACGGGATGCCGGCGCCGCGGTCCAGTTCCAGGATCCAGCCGGCGACGTTGTCGAGGAAGTAACGGTCGTGGGTAATGGCTACCACGGTGCCCGGGAAGTCGTGCAGGAAGCGCTCCAGCCAGGCCACCGAGTCGGCGTCCAGGTGGTTGGTCGGTTCGTCGAGCAGCAGCATGTCGGGGGCCGACAGCAGCAGGCGGCACAGGGCCACACGGCGCTTTTCACCACCGGACAGGTGTTCGATGCGCGCATCCCAGGCAGGCAGGCGCAGGGCGTCGGCAGCGACGTCCAGCTGGCGCTCCAGGTTGTGGCCATCAGCGGCCTGCAGGATGGCTTCCAGCTTGGCCTGCTCGGCGGCCAGCTTGTCGAAGTCAGCATCCGGCTCGGCGTAGGCAGCGTAGACCTCGTCCAGGCGGGCCTGGGCGTCCTTGATGACGCTGACCGCTTCCTCGACCACTTCGCGCACGGTCTTGGTTGGGTCCAGTTGCGGTTCCTGTGGCAGGTAACCCACGTTGATGTCGGGCATCGGACGGGCTTCGCCGTCGAATTCCTTGTCGACGCCCGCCATGATCCGCAGCAGGGTCGATTTACCGGCGCCGTTCAGGCCAAGTACGCCAATTTTGGCGCCTGGGAAGAACGACAGGGAAATGTTCTTGAGAATTTCCCGCTTCGGCGGCACGACCTTGCTCAGCCGATGCATGGTGTAGACGTATTGAGCCAAAACCAAGCCCTCTAATCAGATAGGTAAAGACATCGCCGATCGCCCCGGCACGCGGTGGCCAGGGAGATGTGTTTACGGGGTGTCATTGAACAAAGTCGACCATTCTACGCCAACGCGCGGCGTTGCATAGGAGGGGCCGATGGTGGGGTGTGATCGGGGTGATCCCTGGGGGGAATCTATTGCCTGTCCTGGCCTCTTCGCGGCTAAAGCCGCTCCTACAGGGATCTGACTGCCTTCAAGGGCAATGCAGTACCTGTAGGAGCGGCTTTAGCCGCGAAAGGACCGGCACAGCAGCCGAAGAGGCTCAGACGTGACGCTGTTTGGCCTTGCCCCGCGGCAGGCGGCAACGGTCGCCCTGCTCGGCCAGGCGCGCGGCCCAGGCGGACTTCACGCTGAAGGCGCCGCTGCGGGCAGGTTGCTGCTCGGCCGCCTTGGCCGGTTTGCCAGGTGCAGGCGCAGTGCTGACCACCTTGGCTCCCGGCTTGACCGCCGGTACTGCAACAGCCGGCTCTACTGCCACCTTGGCAGTCTTGCGCAGTTCAGCCAGCGATGGGGCCTTGCTTTTGGCGGCAGCGGCCGCCTCGGGTTTGCCCAGCGAACGCTGGCAAGACTTGCAGGATACGTCCTCGGTCACGGCAGTGCTGACAAGGGTCTGACTGCTGCGCCCGCAGGCGGAATCGAGGCCATTGGAGGAAAAGTGAGTAACCAAAACCGAACATCTCCGATGCGTTGTCATGTGAAGCGGGCGCTATTCTCGCACAGGTTACAGGGGCTTGCCGAACCACCGGGCAGCCACCATCGGTCAGCATGGCTGGCACTTTGCCATAATCCGAGGCATGCTAGCCGGTTTCGGGTGTCCGGCCTTATAGTGCGCCACCGCGGTGCGCAAGCCCGGCGCCGGCACGCACCGTGTACGATCCTTCCCTGCCATCGCCAGCCCAATCGCAGGATCAACGCTTGACCAACCTTACTCATCCGTCGTCATTGCGTTCCGCACCACAAGCACCCGCTACTCTCCTGCGCGGGTCGATCAAGGGTGCGCTGGCGCTGCTGGCCCTGATCCTGCTGGGCCTGCTGCTGTGGCAGCTGTTCGCCCAGTTCAATCATACCCAGGCCGACTTGCGCAAACAGAGCCTGGACGCCTCCGCGGAACTGGCCGACCACCTGAGCCTGAACATGGCGCTCAAGGCGCAGCAGGCCGTGAACGTGGTACAACCCTACCTTGATGCACCAAGACCTGCCGCCCTGCCCAGTCTGATCGGCACCCTGCGCGAGCGCCTCCCCGCCCTGCAGAGCGTGGCCTGGCTGGACAACACCGGGCAGCTGCGCGCCGACAGCCTGGCCGGCAGCCCCGACCGCACATTGTTTGATGAGTTGCTCGCGCTGAGCCAGGGACGCCCGTACTTCTTCACCAATTCGGCCGACAACCACATCCTGTACCTGTTGCTGCACCAGGATGCCGCACAGGGTCGCGGCTACTGGCTACTGCGCCTGTCAACGGACTATTACCGCGAGCTCACCCTCCACCTCGAGGGCAGTGGCCACCCACTGTGGCTGCTGGAAAACAGCCGCAGCAGCGAGGTGCTGCTGCGCCACGCCGCAACCAACACCAGCAACGAACCGCTGCAAAGCGTGATGCTGGCGTTCATCGAAAACAGCACCTGGCAGCTGCGCGGTCTGTTCGACGCCAAACTGGCCCGGCAAACGTTATTGCCGGCGCTGCTCGGCAAATGCCTGCTGGTGCTGGTCTGCGCCCTGCTGCCGGTGCTGGCGCTGATCAACATGCGTCGCCGCCAGCGGGCGCTGCAGGAAGACCGCCGGCGTTATCAGGAAATTTTTGAAGGCACTGGCGTTGCCCTGTGCGTGCTCGACCTGTCCAGCCTGCCCGGCCAGCTCGATCGCTACCACCTGCGTAACCGGGCCGCGCTCAAGCACAGCCTGGCGCTGGACCCGAACCTGCGCCGCTCGCTGCTGCTGGAGCTGAAGATCACCGAGGTCAACCAAGTGGCGCGCCAACTGCTGAACATCGACTGCCACGAAGGTGCCTGGCAGCGGCTGATCGATGACACTGGCGACAGTCGAGACAGCGTTGGCATGCAACTGATCGATGCACTGATCGAACAACGCCCGTTGCTGGAGCTGGAAGTGCGCCTGCCGACACCGCAGGGCACCGAGCTGCACCTGTGGCTGATGGCGCGCCTGCCGCTGCAGCGTCGTGATTACCAGGCGGTGATCCTCAGCATCAGCGATATCACCAGTCGCAAACAGGTGGAGCTGTCACTACTGGAACGCGAAGGCTTCTGGTCGGACGTGGTACGCACCGTACCCGACCAGTTGTATGTGCAGGATGTGCCCAGCCAACGGATGATCTTCAGCAACCGCCACCTCGGCCAGACTCTGGGCTACGACCGCACCGAGCTGACCCAGATGGGCGACCGCTTCTGGGAGCTGCTGTTGCACCCTGAGGACGCCGAACACTACCAGGCACTGCGCCGGCAACAACGCGACAGCGGTCATGACCAACCGCTGCACTGCCAGCTGCGCTTCCGCCACCGCGACGGAAGCTGGCGCTGCTACGACATCCGCGAGCAGGTGCTGAGCCGCAACGCCGAAGGCCTGGTTACGCGCATCATCGGTGTGGGCAAGGATGTGACCGTTCAGATCGAGGCCAGCCAGTCGCTGCGTGACAGCGAGCAACGCTACCGCATGCTCGCCGAAAGCATCAGCGACGTGATCTTTTCCACCGACAACCAGCTCAAGCTCAATTATGTCAGCCCCTCGGTACAGAGCGTGCTGGGCTACCAGGCCGACTGGATCTTCGCCAACGGCTGGCAGTCGATCGTCGCCAACCCGGCCCAGCTCACCGGCATCTACAGCCTGATGGAGCGCGTCAGCAAGGCCATGGTCGATCCGGCGCAGATGGCGCAACTGTGCAGCCAGTTACCCACCCAACTGTTCCTGTTCGACTGCCTGCGCGCCGATGGCCGCAAGATCCCGATCGAGCTGCGCCTGGTGCTGGTGTGGGACGATGACCAGCGCTTCGAAGGCGTACTCGGGGTGGGCCGCGATATCAGCCAGCAACGCCGTGCCGAAAAAGACCTGCGCATGGCCGCGACCGTATTCGAACACTCCACGTCGGCGATCCTCATCACCGACCCGGCCGGCTATATCGTTCAGGCCAACGAAGCGTTCAGCCGCGTGAGCGGTTACGCCGTCAGTGAAGTGCTCGACCAATTGCCGGGCATGCTCACTGTCGACGAACAGCAGGAAGGCCACCTGCGCTATGTGGTCAAGCAACTGCATCAGCGCGGCAGCTGGGAAGGTGAGGTGTGGCTCAAGCGCCGTGACGGCGACCACTACCCGGCCTGGGTCGGCATCACCGCGGTACTGGACGACGAAGGCGACCTGGCCAGCTACGTATGCTTCTTCACCGACATCAGCGAGCGCAAGGCCAGCGAACAGCGCATCCACCGCCTGGCCTACTACGACGCCCTTACCCACCTGCCCAACCGCACACTGTTCCAGGACCGTTTGTACAACGCCCTGCAGCAGGCCGAGCGGCAGAAAGCCTGGGTGGTGCTGATGTTCCTCGACCTCGACCGCTTCAAACCGATCAACGACTCCCTCGGCCATGCGGCCGGCGACCGCATGCTCAAGGACATGGCCCTGCGCCTGCTGGCCTGCGTGGACGACGACGACACGGTGGCACGCATGGGCGGCGACGAGTTCACCCTGCTGCTGCAGCCGCGCCCCACCCGTGAAATGGCCCTGAACCGCGCCATCCACGTGGCCGAAAACATCCTCGGCAGCCTGGTGCGGCCGTTCGTACTGGAAAACCGCGAGTTCTTCGTCACCGCCAGCATCGGCATCGCCCTCAGCCCGCAGGATGGCAGTGAGCTGAGCCAGCTGATGAAGAACGCCGACACCGCCATGTACCACGCCAAGGAACGCGGCAAGAACAACTTCCAGTTCTACCAGGCCGAAATGAACGCCAGCGCCCTGGAGCGCCTGGAGCTGGAAAGCGACCTGCGCCATGCCATGGAGCAGAACGAGTTCATCCTCTATTACCAGCCGCAGTTCAGCGGCGACGGCAAGCGCCTGACCGGCGCCGAAGCGCTGCTGCGCTGGCGTCACCCGACCCGCGGCCTGGTGCCGCCGGGCGACTTCATCCCGGTGATCGAGGAACTGGGCCTGGTGGTGGACGTGGGCGACTGGGTGCTGCGCGAGGCCAGCCGCCAGCTCAAGGCCTGGCACAAGGCCAAGGTGCGGGTGCCAAAGGTGTCGGTGAATATTTCGGCGCGGCAGTTCTCCGACGGCCAGCTGGGCACGCGGATTGCCAACATCCTGGAAGAAAGCGGACTACCGCCGGCATGCCTGGAACTGGAGTTGACCGAAAGTATCCTGATGCGCGAGGTAAACGAGGCGCTGCAGATTCTTGCCAGCCTGAAGAACCTTGGCCTGAGCATTGCGGTAGACGACTTCGGCACCGGCTACTCGTCGCTCAACTACCTCAAGCAGTTCCCCATCGACGTCCTGAAGATCGACCGTACCTTCGTCGACGGCCTGCCCGAAGGCGAGCAGGACGCGCAGATTGCCCGGGCGATCATCGCCATGGCCCACAGCCTCAACCTGGCAGTCATCGCCGAGGGCGTGGAAACCCACGAACAGCTGGAGTTTCTGCGCGAGCATGGTTGCGACGAGGTGCAGGGCTATCTGTTCGGGCGGCCGATGCCGGCGCATCAGTTCGAGGCGCAATTCTCCAACGAGACCTTGTTCATGTTCCATTGACCCGCACGCTGCCTGTTCACAAGCCCCCCGTAGGAGCGGGTTTACCCGCGAACACCGGCGAAGCCGGTGCCATCCACCGCGCCGGCTTCTTCGCGGGTAAACCCGCTCCTACAAGTACGGTGCCGCGACTGAATTCTGCATAAAAAAGCGGACCTGCGAGTCAACTCCCGCCCCCGCCCAGCCCAGAAACGGCGCGGGATGCAAGATGAAGCCCATTGGTCCGCGACTTGATGCCACTTCATATGCCAGCCGCGAATCAATCGGTTAGAATGCACACCCAAATTACCCCGATCCTTGAGGACCGCCATGTTCAGCCGTGATTTGACCATTGCCAAGTACGACGCCGAGCTCTTCGAAGCCATGCAGCAAGAAGCTCTGCGCCAGGAAGAGCATATCGAGCTGATCGCTTCGGAAAACTACACCAGCCCGGCAGTCATGGAAGCTCAGGGCTCGGTCCTGACCAACAAGTACGCCGAAGGCTACCCAGGCAAGCGCTACTACGGCGGTTGCGAGTACGTCGACGTCGTCGAGCAACTGGCCATCGACCGTGCCAAGGAGCTGTTCGGCGCCGACTACGCCAACGTACAACCGCACGCTGGCTCCCAGGCCAACGCTGCCGTCTACCTGGCCCTGCTGTCGGCCGGTGACACCATCCTGGGCATGAGCCTGGCACACGGTGGCCACCTGACCCACGGTGCTTCGGTAAGCTCCTCGGGCAAGCTGTACAACGCCATCCAGTACGGCATCGACGGCAATGGCCTGATCGACTACGACGAAGTCGAGCGCCTGGCTGTCGAGCACAAGCCGAAGATGATCGTTGCCGGCTTCTCGGCCTACTCGCAGGTTCTGGACTTCGCCCGCTTCCGCGCCATCGCCGACAAGGTCGGTGCCTACCTGTTCGTCGACATGGCCCACGTTGCCGGCCTGGTTGCCGCTGGCGTGTACCCGAACCCTGTTCCGTTCGCCGACGTGGTCACCACCACCACCCACAAGACCCTGCGCGGCCCGCGCGGCGGCCTGATCCTGGCCCGTGCCAACGCCGACATCGAGAAGAAGCTGAACTCCGCCGTCTTCCCGGGCGCACAGGGCGGCCCGCTGGAGCACGTCATCGCGGCCAAGGCCATCTGCTTCAAGGAAGCCCTGCAGCCAGAGTTCAAGGCTTACCAGCAGCAGGTCGTGAAGAACGCCCAGGCCATGGCCAGCGTGTTCATCGAGCGCGGTTTCGACGTGGTTTCCGGTGGCACCCAGAACCACCTGTTCCTGCTGTCGCTGATCAAGCAGGAAATCTCCGGTAAGGATGCTGACGCCGCCCTGGGCAAAGCCTTCATCACCGTCAACAAGAACTCGGTACCGAACGACCCGCGTTCGCCATTCGTCACCTCGGGCCTGCGTTTCGGCACCCCAGCCGTTACCACCCGCGGTTTCAAGGAAGCCGAGTGCAAGGAACTGGCAAGCTGGATCTGCGACATCCTGGCCGACCTGAACAACGAAGCGGTGATCGACGCCGTCCGTGAGAAGGTCAAGGCCATCTGCAAGAAGCTGCCGGTTTACGGCAACTGATTGGCGCTTGCCTGAAGTGAAAGAGCCCGGCCCAGTGCCGGGCTTTTTCGTGAACGGACCATGAAACACGTTCGCAGGCCTGATACACATCCTGTGGGAGCGGGCGTGCCCGCGAAGAAGGCTACGCGGTGGATGGCACCGGCTGCGCCGGTGTTCGCGGGCACGCCCGCTCCCACAGGGAATGATTTCGAGCAGCCACGTGCCATCACGTATTACCCTGTTTGACACCACCAACCACAGGCCACACCTTGACCAGAGAGCAACTCGAAACCCGGCAGATCCCCATCTACTTCGCCGCCGTACTGGCCGCGATCGTTTTCGGCCTGCTGGCCAGCGACACTGCGCGCCAGCTTGAAGCCCTGATCACCCCCGCCATCGCCGTGCTGATGTACGCGATGTTCCTGCAAATACCCTTCCTCGACCTGCGCCAGGGCCTGGGTAACCGCCGCTTCATCACGGCCCTGCTACTGGCCAATTTCGTTCTCGTTCCGCTGCTTGTCTGGGCCATTACCCGCGGGCTGGTGGAACACCCGGCGATCCTCGTCGGGGCCTTGCTGGTGCTGCTCACGCCCTGCATCGACTACGTGGTGGTGTTCACCCACATTGGCAAAGGCGACTCACGCCTGACCCTGGCCGCCACCCCCCTGTTATTGCTGGCGCAACTGGTGCTGCTGCCGGTGTACCTGGCCCTGATGCTGGGTGGCAGCAGCCAGGTGGCAATCTCCATCACTCCGTTCATGGAAGCTTTCGTGCTGTTGATCGTGGTGCCGATGGCCCTCGCGGTACTCACCAGCGCCGGTGCCCGGCGCTCGCGCGCCGTCGCGACCTGGAACGACGCCTGGGCGTGGTTGCCGGTGCCGGCCATGGCCTTGGTGCTGATGGTGGTGATCGCTTCGCAGATTGTCGTGGTACTGCGTGATTTCGACCGCCTGCTGCCGGTGGTTCCGGTATACATCGGCTTCATGCTGCTGGCGCCGGTGCTCGGCTTTATCTGTGCGCGCCTGCTACGCCTGCCTGCCAGCGAGGCACGCTCGGTGACCTTCAGCGCAGCCACGCGCAACTCACTGGTGGTGCTGCCGCTGGCGCTGGCGTTGCCAGAAGAGATGCGCGGGTTGGCGGCAGCGGCGGTGATCACACAAACCTTGGTAGAGCTGGTGAGTGAACTGATCTATGTACGGGCGGTACCACGGTTTGTGCGCTGACCCGTGGCACTCGTCATAGAGAAAAAGACTATTCGGGGCACACAGCGAACACCTGCACCTCTACCAGGTAGCCATCCCCCAGGTCGGCGCCCACGCAGGCCCGCACCGGTTTTGCACAGCCTTGCAACCAGGCGTCGTAGACTTCGTTGACCAGGTCGAAGTGGCGGTAGTCGGCAAGCCACATCTGAACCCGCGTCAGCTGCGCCTTGCCGACGTTGGCCTGCACCATCAGGCCGTCGATCACGCTCAGCGCCTGACGCAACTGCCCCTGCACATCCTGTTGCAGGTCATCGGCCACGATGCCTGCCGTTTCGAACAGGCCCCTGTAACTGACCGCCAGTGACATCCGCGCGCTTGATCCGTAGCGAGTGATCATCGAGGTACCCTCCCCCTCAACCCATCTGGTTGAAACAGACGACTTTGGGTTGGGTCATGTCCTCGTAGGCGAACCGCACCCCCTCACGCCCAAGACTCCCATACTTGGCGCCACCAAATGGCATGGCATCGAAGCGGTAGTCGGAAGAGTCGTTGATCATTACACCGCCGGCCTCGATACGCCGGGCCAGGCTCAACGCCAGCGACAGGTCGCGGGTGAACACACCGGCATGCAAGCTGTACTCCGGGGCATTGGCCAGCGCTATCGCCTGCTCGACAGTCTCGAAGGGCGCCAGCATCACCACCGGCGCAAAAACCTCCTCAAGCCACAGCCGGCTGACGGGGTCAACGCTTTCGAGCACTGTCGGCGCATAGACCGCCCCCTGTCGCTGGTGGCCGCAGAGCAGGCGGGCACCGCCCTCAAGCGCCTGGTTGACGCGTTCTTCGATCTGTCGGGCAGCCGCTTCGGTGATCATCGGCCCCATATCCGTTTCGCGCCGGCCCGGATCGCCCCAGACCATCGCCTGGGTCAATGCCACGAAGCGTTCGCGGAACGCCTCATAGATCGAGGCATCTACGAGAATGCGCTGGGTGCCGATGCAGTTCTGCCCGGCCGCCCAGAACGCGCCCGACACACACGACTCGACCGTGGCCTCAAGGTCGCAGTCCTTGAGCACCAGCACCGGGGCATTGCCGCCAAGGTCCATGGCAAGCTTTTTCAAGCCAGCCCCGTGCGCAATCTGTTCGCCCGTCGCGAAACCGCCCGTAAAGGAAACCATGCGCACCTCACGCACAGCCACCAGCGCCTTGCCCAGTTCGGCGCTCCCCGTGGCTACGGTAACGACGGCCTCCGGCAGCCCTGCATCAACCAGGTACTGCACCAGTTTCAGGGCAGAAAGAGGGGCCAGTTCCGAGGGTTTCAGAATGACCGCATTGCCCCCTGCAAGTGCTGGCCCCAGCTTGTGCGCCACCAGGTTAAGCGGGTCGTTGTACGGGGTAATGGCCAGGATCAACCCCAACGGCTCGCGGGTGAACCAGCCCTGACGCGATTCGGAGCCTTCATAGGCATCGAAAGGCACCACCTCACCGGCGTTGCGCCGCGCCTCTTCGGCAGACAGCTTGAGCGTGTTGATGCAGCGTTTGACCTCTTTCTCGGCCTGGCGCAGGGTCTTGCCCGCTTCATCGACGATCAGGCCGGCAAAGTCTGCCGCATTCCGTTCAATGAGCTGAGCGGCGTGTTCCAGAATGTGCGCCCGGCGGTGCCGGGGCAGCGCCGCACTTTCACGCATACCCTGACGGGCACGGGCGAGCAAGGCAGGCACCGCTTCTGCACCGAGGTTGTCGACGCTGCCAACCAGGCTGCCATCGAAGGGGTTGTACACATCGATCAAGGCGGGTTGCTGAACAAGCGCCCGCGATACGGAAGTCAGGCTCATGAACGTTGCTCCTCAGGCCGAATGGCCGGCCGCGTGAATGGCGACAATGTCCGACAGCAGGGCAAAAGCCGTTTCGATGCGCCCCGCCCCCGGGCCGGACACGGTTACAGCCCCCAGCAACTCGGTGTCGAACGCCAGCGCATTGGTGGCGCCTGAAATACCCGCCAGGGGGTGATGGCCAGGCAACAGCATCGCTTCGACGCTGGCTCGCACCGAACCATCGGCTTCACGGCGGGCACTGCCGATCAGCTTCCAGCGCTCGCCCGCCGCCCGTGCTTGCTCGATAGCAGCGCTGTCGATGGCACTGATACCGCTGCAGGCCACATCACCCACCTGCAGACAGGCGCCGAGCAACTCATTGGCGAGGATCACCACCTTCAGGCGTACGTCATGGCCTTCCACATCGGCGGTCGGGTCAGCCTCGGCGAAGCCAAGCGCTTGTGCCTGGGCCACCGCCTCGTTGAAGCCAAGCCCTTCCTCCATGCGCGTGAGCACATAGTTCGAAGTCCCGTTGAGAATGCCCTCGAAACCCACCAGGCCGGCGCCCGCCAGGGTCTGGCGCGCCATGCGCAGTACCGGCGTGCCGCTCATCACGGCGCCTTCATATTCGAACGACACATCGTTGGCCTTGGCCAAAGCCTTGAGCGCCTGGGCATGCAAGGCAATCGGCCCCTTGTTGGTGGTCACCACGTGCTTGCCCGCCTCCAGCGCCCAGCGGCAGAAGGTTGCTGCCGGCTCACCATCCTTGGGGTTGGTGAATGTGGCCTCGGCGATGATGTCGGCGCCTGATTGCTTGATCACCGCCTCATTGAACGCCTCGGCCGAACCTTGAGGGAGTTGCGCCAGTGCGCCCTTCTGGGCCGGCAGTGCGGCCAGCATGGCGGCATCCAGGCCGTCGCGGTCGATCACCGACCCCAGGAATAAATCGGTGACTCCAACGATTTTCAGGCCAAAGCCCAACTCTTGCTGCCAGCGCGCATTGCGTTCGGCGATCAGTTGGGCAAGCGCGCGGTTAACGCCACCAAAGCCAACGAGTGCAATTTTGTATTCGGTCATGGTTTGCTGTCCTGTCCAGGCAGTGGGTCGATGAGGACAAGCGTAAGAGCCGAGCACTGCCAGTTGAATATGGCAATTCGCTGTATTTATTGGCCAATCTGGCCAGTGCAAAACGCACGCTTGCGCCAGGGCAGAACGCACAACGCCACCTGGGCGCGAACCCAGGCGGCGTTGTGCTAGCCAATGCAAAGACGCGGTTCAGACCACCGCGGCCAGGACGAACGAAGTCACCGTGTTCTCCACCCCGGGCATGGCAGCGATTTCCTTCCACACATGGTGCACCCGCTCCGGGCTGGAGGCCTCGACGCGCAACATCAGGTCGAACTCGCCGCTGAGCACTTCACACTGGATCACCTCGGGGATCTGGCGCAGCGCATCGAGTACCGCCTCACCGCGCATGCGGTCATAGCGGTAGACGAAGATCACCGCGTTGATCAACGACGCCGGCCGCCTGCCCTCACCGATGCGCAGGGTATAACCCTGAATGGCGCCGTCGCGCTCCAGGCGCTCGATGCGCTGGCGTACCGCATTGCGCGACAGGTTCACCTTTAACCCCAACTCGGCGTGGGCGATACGCGCATTGGCGGTGAGCTCGGCGAGAATGCGCTCGTCCAGGGGGTCGAGGATGCGCTTCATCGCCCAGCCTGCAACCGGGCCAACAAGGCATGAACACCGGCCAGATCGTCAGGTGCCAACAGCGGCCCATCGCCCGCTGTGCCGACCGCGCCGGCGGGCACCTCACCGTGCCAGGCCCCCAGCTCCGCCAGCAGCCCGGCAGACTTTTCGGGGGCAAACTGCCCCAGCGTGACGATGGGCGCACCGATGTTGCGCCGGTGCAGGCGCCCGGCGAATACCCCTGTCGCGGCATGAGGGTCTACTGCGCTGCCCGTTTCGTGGAACAGCGTGACAATTTCTTCGCGAATCAGCACGTCGTCCACGGCATAGGAGTCGAACAGCATGCGCGCATGCAACCACTGGCGGTTGCCGATGCTCAGCTCGCCACACGCCTCGAAGTGCTCCATCAGCGCCCGGGTCGCCCCACCATCGCGGTCATACAGTTCCCAGACGAAGCGCTCCAGGTTGGAGAACAGCGAAAAGTCCATGACCGGTGACAAGGTCTGGCTGGGTGAACCACGGCTGTAGCGGTTGCAGTGGATGAACCGATGCAAGGCATCGTTGCGGTTGGTGGAGACGATGATCTGGTTGATCGGCAAGCCCATTTTCTGGGCAAGGAACCCCGCGTAAATCTCGGCAAAACTGGCCGTGGGGATGCTGAACCCGACCGGGCGTATCCCGCCACCGAGCTGCAGCGCCGCGTGGAAATAGAACACGATCTGCGCCAGCACGCCGACCCAGTTGGTGGAGTTGAAGCTGACCGGAATCAGCCCGGGGCATGGCCAGTCACGCAGCAGCGCCGACACCAGCGACTGGCAATCGTCAAAGCTGCCATCCACGGCCACGCAGCTCACGCTGTCGGACGCGGCGCTACGCATCACTGCCGCGCGGTCTGCGGGCGTGCCTGCACTGGGGTATAGCGCCAGCAAGCCTGCTGCTGGGCAATGCCGCAACGCTTCGATAGCCGCTACTGCGGTATCGCCGTTGCTGGCACCGACCAGCATGACCCGCTCGCACTCCGCCCCCAGAAAGTGCCGGATAAAGCGCGCCTGCAACTGCGCGGCAAAGTCCTTGGAGGACCGGGTAGGCCCATGGAAAAGCTGCAGGATCCATTCGTTATGGCCAAGCTGCTGCAACGGCGCAATGCCGCGGTGGCGGAACCCGCGATAGCTGTCGCTGACCAGCGCCCTGAGCGTAGGCTCGTCGAGGGTATCGCCGACAAACGGTGCCATTACCCGCCAGGCCAGTTCGTCGAAGGGCAACCACGACCAGCTGGCAATTTCCTGTGGGCTGAACACCGGCACCGAGGTGGGCACATAAAGCCCGCCATCGTCGGCCAGGCCAGAAAGCAATGCCGTGCGGAAATCGACCCGTGTCTCGTTGCCGCGCGTGGATGTGTACTGCATCGGTGCTCCAGATAGCTACATAAGTTAACGATGCGCCATGGCCACCAGCCAATGGCTGAACGCCTGGGCATCCGGGGACAACGCTTCACCCAGGCCGCGTACCAGGAAAAACGACTCGCTTGCCTCGATACGCTGGGTAAAAGGAGCGACCAGCCGTCCCTCCTGCAGCAGGTCCTCTACCAGCGACGAGCGTGCCAGCGCCACCCCCAGCCCCAGCTCCGCCATGCGCAGGGTCGACACCAGCGTGTCGAATTGCAGGCCGCTGGAAGAATCGACCTGATCGGCACCGACCCGCTCCAGCCAGTAGCCCCACCCCTCCTCGTAACCCAGCACATGCAGCAACGGCACACGGGCCAGGTCGCGCGGGTCGCGCAGCGGGCAACCGGCCAGCAGCGCGGGTGCGCACACCGGCACCAGCACGTCGCGGGTCAGGCGCTGCGCCTCTACGCCGGGCCACTGCCCGCTGCCCCAGCGGATTTCCAGATCATCTTCGGCATCCAGCTCCTTGACCCACAGGTTGCTGATGTAGCGGATGTCCACCTGCGGGTGCGAACGCCGAAAGTCGGCCAGCCGCGGGGCCAGCCAGAAGTGCAGGAACGACAGGCTGCCCCGCACCTTCAGGGGCCGACGCTGGCGTTGCCCGAAGATTTCATTGGTGCCGACGGCAAGGCGGCTGATGGCGTCCTGCACCACCGGCAGGTAGGACTGCCCTTCTTCGGTCAGCCCCAACCCGCGCGGCAGGCGCTTGAACAGCGCCACACCCAATTGGCTTTCCAGGTGGCGAATCTGCTGGCTCACGGCCCCTTGGGTAAGGTGCAGCTCTTCTGCCGCATGGGTGAAGTTCAAGTAACGCGCCGACACTTCGAAGGCTCTCAGCCAGTTCAGGGGGGGCAGGGTTTTCTGAGTCATCGGCGGCTTCTCGTGGCTAGGTTCCGGTGGCCTAGTATCACCTGCTCAGGCGGCCTCGGAACCTGGGGCGACAATTTCCACCGGGCCCGTACGGCGGCTGCGATACTTGCACGTCAGCCAATAGGCCAGGTAGCACCAGGCAATGAAGGGCAAGCCGAAGTACAAGGCAACCCGCTGAGCAGGGTCGAAGGCAATGCCGACGCAGGCCAGTACGCAGCAGAAAATGGCCCCCAGTGGTACGAACGGGTAGCCACGCACCCGGAACTTGAGGTCCTCGAGCTTGCCGCCGCTGGCGATGTAATGACGGCGGAATGCGATCTGGCTGGCCGCGATGCTGATCCACACCACCACCACGGCCAACCCTGAAATCGACACCAGCGCCAGGTAGATAGTGTCGGGGGCGAACACACTGCTCAACAGCGAAGCCATGCCGCCAGCCATGCTCAGCACGATCGCATTGAAGGGGGTGCCGCGGCGCGACAGCGTGGCGTAACGGCGGGGCATGTTGCCTTGGTCGCTAAGGGTCCAGAGCATGCGCGAAGCGGCGTAGAGGCCCGAGTTGGCGGCAGACAGCAGCGCGGTGATGATGACGAAGTTCATGATATCAGCCGCATACGGGATACCAATCATCGCAAAGACCATCACGAACGGGCTTTCAATAACCCCGGCCTGTTCACGCGGCAGCAAGGTGGCCAGTACAAAGATGGTGCCGATGAAGAACAGCGCCAGGCGCAGGACCGTGGTGCGAATGGCCTTGGGCACGTTCTTTTCCGGGTCTTTGGTTTCACCGGCAGCGATGCCGATCAGCTCGGTACCCGAGAACGCGAAGGCCACTGCCAGCAGGGTCATGGCAATTGACCAGAAACCGGTGGGGAACAACCCTTCACGGGTGAAATTGCCCAGCCCTGCACTGTGCGCCTGCTGGATCTCGAAGCCACCCAGAATGGCCCCGCCGCCCACCACCAGAAAGGCAATGACGGCCAACACCTTGACCAGCGACAACCAGAATTCGGTTTCGGCGAACGATCGCACCGAAATGATATTGCTGATGAACACCGCGGCACCGAACAGCGCACTCCACATCCATACCGGCGTGTCGGGGAACCAGCGCACCATCAGGATGCCCGCGGCGGTGAATTCGGAGCCGATGGCCACCGTCCAGGTCAGCCAGTACATCCAGGCCACCATGTAACCGGTGCCCGGGCCGAGGTAACGCGTGGCATAACTGCTGAACGAGCCGACTTCCGGCATGTGTACCGCCAGTTCGCCCAGGCACATCATGACCAGGTACACCATGATTGCGCCGAGTATGTAGGCGATGACCGCGCCCAATGGGCCGGCCTGGTTAACGGTGTAGCCCGAGGTGAGAAACAGGCCGGTCCCTATCACACCGCCCAGTGCCAGCATGACGATGTGGCGGGTTTGCATATCCTGCTTGAAGGTATGCGCCGAGGCATTTCTAGTTGTGGTTGTTTGCACGGACATTGTGGGTTACTCATGAAAGTTGGCGGGCAAGGACGTAGCAACGACCTCGTCTTGGCAGAGCGAATCGAGTTGCCTTGCATATTGTTTTTGTTCGACTTCATGAAGTGGCACCCACCGCATGGGTGAGTGCTACGCGCCAGCCTCAGGCCTGCACCTGGCTCTGGCAGGCATACGCGTCAGTGTGCAATTCCTTTGCTGCGGCCAGTTCCTGACGCACCGATGCACAGGCCTGTGCCAGGTCCGCCAGCAGGTCATCGGTTTCCTCGATACCCACTGAAATGCGCACCAGCCCTTCGGAAATGCCCAGCGCCAGACGCTCTTCCAACGTGTTCTCGACATGGCTGGTCGTGCGCGCCGGGCCATAGATGGTTTCTACCGCGCCGAGATTGCCGGCCCGATGGGCATACTTCAGTTGCGGTAGCAAACGAGCCACGGTTGGCATGCCGCCCTTCAGCACGAAGCTGACAATGGCGCCAAAACCGCGCATTTGCGCCTTGGCAATGGCATGCCCGGCATGCGCCGGCAAACCTGGGTAGTTCACCGCCTCGACCAGCGGCTCGGTGCTCAGGTAAAGGGCCAGCGCCATGGCACTGGCTTGCTGCTGGCGCAGGCGCACTGCCAGGGTCTTGATACCGCGGATGATCAGGTAGGCTGAGAACGGGTCCAGCGCCGCACCGTTGATTTCCCGGTAGTGACGCACTTGGGCCATCAACGCCTCCGCGCCGCAGACAACACCACCCAACACGTCACCATGCCCGGACAGAAACTTGGTCGCGCTGTGCACCACCACATCCACGCCCAGCGCCAGCGGGTTCTGGTTCAGTGGCGTGGCAAAGGTGTTGTCGGCCACCACCAGCGCCCCCACCTTGTGCGCAGCGGCGCTCAGCCGACGAATGTCCAGCACCTTCAGCGTCGGATTGGTGGGCGTTTCCAAGTACAGCAGGTCGCAACCGGCGGCAATCTCGCGCTCCAGCGCTTCAGTGTCCAAGGTATCGCACAGGCACACTTGCACGCCCATGCGCGGCAGGAACTCTTCGAAGATCTTGTTGGTGCCGCCATAGCTGTCGCGGGTCGACACCACGCGTTTGCCGTTGGACAGGAAGGTGTGCAGCACGGCACTGATGGCCGCCATGCCGCTGCTGAACGCGACTGCCGACTCGGCTTGCTCCAGTTCGGCCAGTTTTGCTTCCAGCGTGGCGACCGTGGGGTTGCTCATGCGGCTGTAGATGAAGCCAGGCTGCTTGCCCTGCGCCACGTCGTACCAGGCATCGATATCGTTGTAGCCATAAGCGGCGCTGACCACGATCGGGGTCTGCGTGGCGTTGTACGGGTGCTGCACCTGCTCCCCGCTCCACACGACCCGCGTCCCCACACCGGCCGCAGCATTGCCCTCGAATTTTTCGTTGTTGTTCATATCCGGTTCCCGCCCAGCTGAGTTGTGTACACCGATGCAGCATCGGCCTTCAGCGGACTATAGGGAGATGGCGGGGGCCTGAAAAACGATGGAATCCGGGTCTGAGTGGCGTTTTTTTTAATGGCTGCGGGCCGGGCGCTGAAAAAGCCGCCCGGCCACGTAGGCGCTTAGGCGAGGTTGCGCTTCAGCTCGGCGATGTGCTCCGGGCCGATGCCACAGCAACCGCCGACCATGCTGGCACCACGCGCACGCCAGTCCTTGGCCCATGCCAGGTAACCCGGCGGATCGAGGTCTTCGCGCAGTTCGTCCAGGCCATCGTTGGCAGTGGCTTCTTTGGGCTGCGGCGGGAAGGCGTTGGCATAGGCGCCGATGGCAATCTCGGCGTTGTGTCGCTCGATGACCGAGCGCGCGACATCAATGGCGGTGCCGATCACCTCCGGCTGGCTGCAGTTGAACAACACCGCAGCCACCCCCAGGCTGGCTGCGGCCTCGATGGCTTCGGCCACGGGTTCACCGGAGCGCAGGCGCGGAACGTCGTCGACGTCCTCGTCCTGCAGGGTGAAGGACACCCAGAACGGCCTGCCGTCTGCCGGCAAATGGCTATGTATGGCCCGCACTTCGGCCACGGAACTCTGGGTTTCGGCCAGCCACAGGTCGACATGCGGGGCCAGGCCCTGAAGCAGCGGGGACAGCACCTCTGCCACACGCTCGGGCTGGAACAGGTCGGGCCGGTAGGACCCGAACAGCGGCGGCAGCGAACCTGCCACCCTGACCGGGTGCGCGCCGCTATCTGCCGCGTGCCGCGCGAGCTGGCCTGCGATATGGGCCAGCTGTCGCCCTTCGGCGGCAAAGCGTTCTTCACCGATGTGGAACGGCACTACTGCATAGCTGTTGCTGGTGATGACCTGCGCACCCGCATCGATGAAGGCTGCATGCACGCCCACGACCGCCTCCGGCGCCTCGCTCAGCGCCAGCGCCGACCACTCGGGCTGGCGAAACGGTGCACCGCTGCGCTGCAGCTCTCGGCCCATGCCACCGTCCAGAATTACCATCGTTCGCTCTGCCATATAACTTCTCTGAAGGTTCTTATGAATAAAATTCATTATGGGGATTGGGGTTATAACTATTAAATACCCTATCACCCATTTGCCCAACATATCAGGTATGTACATGCGATTTTCTTCTCTGCTGGGTGCGGGCCTTGTACTGCTCGCAACTGCCACCCAAGCCTTTGCTGGCGCCACATTGGAGCGGGTTGAATCGCGCAAGGAAATGGTCAATGTGCTGATGGAAAGCTACCCGCCGTTTTCCTTCCTCAATGACCATAACCAGCTCGACGGTTACGACGTGGACGTGGCCAAGGCAGTGGCCGACAAGCTCGGCGTCAAACTGCGCCTGGAAACACCGTCCTGGGACGTGATTGCCGCTGGCCGCTGGAGCGGGCGCTACGACATCTGCATTTGCTCGATGACCCCGAGCAAGGCGCGCGCCGAGGTGTTCGACTTCCCCGTGGAGTATTACGCATCGCCCGCCGTGATCGTGGTCAATGCCTCGGATGAGCGCATCCATGGTGCCAAAGACCTGGAAGGCCGTAAGGTGGGTTCGATCAGTGCATCGAGCTACGAAAGCTACCTGAACAAGAACCTGGTCATTGAAGGCAAGGAAGACCAGAAGATCGATTACCCGTTCGACTTCGTGCAGGCTGCGCCCTACGACACTGAAAACGTCGCCTTCCAGGACTTGGGCCTGGGCACTGGCGTGCGCCTGGACGCCATCATTACCAACCTGGTGACCGCGCAGCCGCGCCTGCAGCAGGACAAGCGCTTCAAGCTGGCCGGCGTGCCGCTGTATGAAGAGCCCAACGCAGTGGCCATCGAAAAAGGCGACCCCGAGTGGGATGCCAAGGTACGCCAGGTGTTCGCCGAGCTGAAGGCTGATGGCACCCTGGCCAAGCTGTCGCAGAAATGGATTGGCGCCGACATCAGCAAATGAGCACCTTCCCTCCCTCCCCCAAGCCCGTGGCAAAGCCTGCGGGCGCCGGCCTGTTCGGCTTTCGCACCCGGTTACTGCTGACCTGGCTGGCGCTGTTCGGGCTGTTTGTCGCCTTCTTCCTCAGCTTTGACCTGAAGTTCGCCATCATTCTGGAGAAGTTTCCCAACCTGGCCGGTTTCAAGCTGGGGCCCAATGGTTTTCTGCAAGGCGCCGCACTGACCCTGTTCCTGTGCCTGTGCTCGATGGTGGTATCCGTGCTGCTCGGCTTTGCCGCCGCGCTGGCACGGTTATCCAACAGCGCGGTGCTGGTGGGTGTGGCCAGCTTCTACACCTCGTTCTTCCGTGGCACACCGCTGCTGATCCAGATTCTGCTGATCTACCTGGGGCTGCCGCAGGTGGGCCTGGTACCCGGCGCCATCAGCGCCGGCATCATTGCCTTGTCGCTGAACTACGGCGCCTACCTGAGCGAAATCTTCCGCGCCGGCATCCTCGGCGTGGCCCGCGGGCAACGTGAAGCAGCATTGGCGCTGGGCATGCGCACGCCGCAGATCTTCTGCCACATCATCCTGCCCCAGGCCATGCGGGTGATCATTCCGCCCACCGCCAACCAGTTCATTTCGATGCTCAAGGACTCGTCGCTGATTTCCGTGATGGGGGTTTGGGAGGTGATGTTTCTGGCGCAGTCGTATGGGCGTTCGAGCTATCGCTACCTGGAAATGCTGACCACCGCCGCCGTGATCTACTGGGTGCTGTCGATACTGCTGGAACTGCTGCAGGCGCGGCTGGAACGGCATTTTGGCAAGGCTTATCAGCGCTGAGGGCTGCACGGCTCGTGCAAAACCGACAGGCCTGACCGCGCCCCATGCAGGAGCGGCCAGGCTACGCGTAAGTGAAAATAATCAGCGCGGTTGCCAGCAGGATGTGAATGACCAACAGACTCACCAGCAGTCGTCTCATGCTTGAGGGGAAACGTTTGACTTCATCGAAGTCAATCAACCCCCTGCGCACGAAGAGGCTCGGTATAGCCAGCACCATGGAGATCAAACCCGTACGCATAACCTTGCCCAGAAGGCCTGCATGTTGAAACGTGATTTTATTGCCGGTCACGAAGCTACAGCGCGTTAGCAACGACTCGTAGTACTCAGTGTATTTATGTGCGATGAAACACTGTACGACCATCGCCAGCATCATGGGTGCAAGAATCAGAATCGCAATTAGCCCAGGCTCAACTTCATTCACTCCGATACCTCGCCATACAAAAAGTCACCAAATATCTCGCCCCCCTTGCCCCCGGCATCTCCGAGGACTTTACCGCCCACTGCTCCTCCGACGACAGCACAAGCAAGTGCACCGGGGCCGCCTGTAGTGACCCCCAGAACGACGGCACAAATACCGGTGCCTGCCATACCCCCCAAATAGCCCCCGGCGCTGCCGCCCGCAAGGCTACCCATCAACGTCGAGGTTTCGACATACTTGGCGCGCCGACACTGATCCTCCCGGCCCGTGGTGCAGGCCTTATGAATTGAGAGGCCGGTGGACGCCACATCCAGCGCAGTACCGATATAAGTGCCCCTTTTCACCAAGTTCGACGCCCTGGCAACGCCAGATACCTTTTCGGCATAACCGGAAATCTCGCCGGTATGCAGATAACTGCGGGTCGAGATGCCCAATGCCTGCTTGATCTTGCCCTGACGGCGTAAACCAGAACCATACGCAGCAACGTTGCCCAATTGCTTTTCAAGCTTCATGAAAAGTGCAGAGCGCTTGGCGTAGAAGGCATCACGGGCAGCGAGAGTGCCAGAACTGAGGTAGTCGCGGTGCAGTTTCTCGATTTCTACAAGGGTGGTCTTGATATTGGTCAGGTGCTTGCTCCAGCCCTCGCTAGCGGCGCCCGCCCCAATCGAGGCGTTAGCCAGCAAGCTCTGCAGCAAGTCGAAGTGCTCGAGAAAAAAATCATCCGCGTCTACGCCGCTAGTTAGCAGGCCAGCGTGCACCTCGACAGCTTTGGCCATCAGTAATGCTTCGTGGCTGGTGCAGGAAGGAGTACCAGCGTCACCCAGGATGACCAACTCCCCGACCATGACCACGCTGTTGGCAATGTGGGCATTCAACACATCGAACTTGCTCTTGGCATACCCCGACAACGGTGTGCTGGCTTTAAGCGACTGATAAGACTGGGTTCTGGGGTTGATGAAGCTGCGTGCTTCGGACATGGCCCTACCTCACGCGTACTTCTTGTTGTTGATCCGGTCCCAACCGCCGGCGACATTCCCGCCACCGCTGCCGTCGGAACGTTTCTGGCGGGTATAGGTGGTCTTGATACGCCCATAGTTCAACTGGACGATTTCGATGGGAACGCCCGAGCTTGCATTCTGCGAGTAGTCGGCGATGATGACCTCTTCCAGCACGATCTCGTAATATTTGAGTTTGTCGGTGCCTGCCCGGCAAAGCGCAAGTTTTACTTCCTTGAGATGCTGGCCCGAGCAGCTGGCTTCCAGCAGCTTGCAGCTCGCGCTGTCGAGAAACTTGGTGAACGTAAAGTTGGTCAAGGTGGTACGCCCCGACGTTGCACCGCCGGAAGAGCTTGCGGTAGCGGACGTGCTTTGATTGACACCGAAGTTATAGCCGTTGATCTCGATCCAGTTGGTGTACTGCTCATCCAGCGCTTCGCCAGCGATGTCGTCGATTTGGATAAAAGCGTCGAAAGCCATGCCTACCTATCCTTGGTAATGGTGGGTCTGAATCCCAATGAACGGGTGTGACAGGTACGGAGGCAAAATGTTCCCCCACTGCCCGAGCCGCCACACCCGATGCATGACGCTTCAAGCCCTACAACGCCTTCATCTCTGCAATATCCCGCGCCACCTGGTCTGCCGAGTGGTCGAACATCGCCTGTTCCTGCGCATCCAGCGGCAACTCGATAATCCGCTCAAGCCCCTTCTCTGCCAGTACGCAGGGCACACCCATGGCGATATCCGTTCGCCCATACTCGCCCTCAAGAATCGCCACCGCCGGCAAAATACGGTTCCGCCCATTGGCGATCGCATCGACCATCTGCGCAATGGCCACGCCCGGTGCATCGCAGGCGCTCCCCATCTTCTTCAACCCCAGAATCTCGCCGCCGCCCTTACGTGTGCGTTCGACAATCTGCTCGATCTGCTCATCGGACAAGAAGTGCGACAACGGCACCGAGCCAATCTGGCAGTAGCGCATCAGCGGCACCATGCTGTCGCCATGCCCGCCCAACACCAGCGCCGTGATATCCCGTGCAGAAAACCCGGTTTGCTCGGCGATGAAGCACTTCATGCGCGCGGTATCCAGCACCCCCGCCTGCCCGAACACCTTGTCGCGCCCCTGCCCGCTGACGCTCCAGGCGCGATAGGTCAGCACATCGACCGGGTTGGACACCACCAGCACCGTCGCTGTCGGCGCGTGTTTCTTGATATTCGCCATGATGCTGTCGAGAATTGGCAGGTTGATACTCAATACGTCCTGACGCGACTGGCCGGGCTTGCGCGGCACGCCCGCCGTGATCACCACCAGCTCGGAACCCTCCAGCATCTCGGCTTTGGCCCCGCCGTGAACGTGGGTATCGGAACCTGAATCCACAGCCGCCTGCCAAACGTCCAGCGCCTTGCCCTGCGCCAGTTCACCCTGCACGTCCATCAACACCAGCTCACGGCACAACTCATCCCGGGCGATGATCTGCGCCGCCGCCTCGCCGACCAGGCCGGCACCCACAATCGTTAATTTGTTCACCAGACACCTCCCAGCGGCGCGCGCCACCAGGAACACGCCTGCGTATAGAGAGAAGTATTGACCGCCACTGCGAAAAGGCCACCCGAAGGCTGATGGCTGGTAGCTGAGAGGACGCTGGGGCTTCTGAGGCTAGCGCCGGCTTGGAACGATTCCAGCCCCGCGTTTTTCCGGGGCCCGGGGCTTGTGGAATGGTCTCAGTACCAGGACTTGCCATTGGCCTTGCGAGAGCAACTGTCATGCACAAAACTCAAAAGCTAGCGCAAACACTCGCAAAGCACGCGCCATCCACCGCGCAGCCTGCTTTACAGGCAAAAAAGCCCCTGCATGAAGGGTTAGGCACTGGTTCTGGGGGTTTAGAAAGAACTGCAAGCCTCGAAAGTGGATACCCCTCGCAAATTGGCACCCGCACAGAATCAAAGACTGAAAAAGAGATCATTAATCTCTGTAGGAGCTGGCGTACCGGCGATGGGCTGCGCAGCAGCCCCAATACCCAGACCCGACAGGCATGAAGCACCACGCTGACCGTCGCCATACGATTAGGGTGGCAGCTGTACGCAGGTTACCTCCGCCACCTGGAGCAACGGCTATCAGCCAATGTCAGATCAGAAGCCTACTTTCTGCATACAGATCTGCACGGCGATCGGCGTGAAGATCGTTGTTCTGGCTGATCAACTTGTTTCGTGATTCCGACAGGTTCAAGGTAGCCAGCAAGATCTGCTCGTGACCTTCCTCCATGGGACCAGCTAGCGGATACCCATCAGGATCAACTATGACCGAACCTTGAACCCAGTCGACTCCCCGCTCTGTGCCATACCGATCACAGGCCGCGATAAACAAACGATTGACAGAAGCGTTCGCCTGAACCCTCACCACCTCAGCTGGGCGCTCCTGAACAGGACGTGGCCCCCAAGGCCAATTCACAGGCGCACAGAGCAACTCTGCCCCTCCAAGTGCGGGCAAACGGACCCACTCGGGAAACTCCAAGTCATAACAAATCAAAGCAGCTAGCTTTCCAAATACCGTATCCACTACCTCCGGTGGCTCGGTGCCAGGCGTGAAAATCGCTTTCTCACTGTCCCAAAGATGTACCTTTCTGTAGACACTTCTTAAACCACTGCTATCGATAATCGCGGCACTGTTCGCGACCCCAGCGTCAAGCCGTTCACAGAAACCACCAACAATGACGACATTCAGCTCACGCGCGAGAGCTCGCCAAAGCTGCATGGTCGCACCGGCCAGAGATTCAGACAGTGATAGCGCCTCATCGAGGCCCTTGAAGACATAACCACTCTGCACGAGCTCTGGCAAAACTATCACCTGAGCACCGCGTATGGCTGCTGTGCGAATTGCGCGCTCAGTCAGACGCCGGTTGTGGATCAGATCACCAACACTAGGGGCCAACTGACAGCAGGCCACGGTTGTAGTTTTTACAGCTTTCATAAACGCAATTCCTGCTAAGAACTCAAGAATGGATGTCTTCTCTGGTGGTCAACGCAAGCATTTCACGCTCAGTGATGCCATCCACGATCAGACGCTCCGCTTCCAAATCCAAAGGCCGGCTGAGCAGGTAATACGTAAAGCCAGAAACAATCAGCCCTACAAGCCATGCTATATCAACACCTTCAAGCATGCGTGCAAATGGACCGACGAAAACCTCTTGGCCCGCAGCAGCACCATAGATATAGAAAAACGGAATCATGCACAGGAAGCCAATCACATATGATGCAATGCCCCGTACTTGCCATGCACCATAGATTCCACTGGGAGTGAAGAAATGGGGGATGGCATAGCGACCTTTACGCACCACGAAGTAATCCACCAGGTTCACAGCTGTCCAAGGCACCAGGAAATAAAGCATCAGCATCAGGAAGGTGTTCAAAATCGCGATGCCGTTACCTCGGATAGCTAGTACGCAAGAAAATAACACCAACGTGATTGCCACAATCGAGAAAATCCGAGCTCTTGGTGTTGGGTTGATGCGACGAACAGAGTCGACACCCGTAAGAAGAGTCAGCATGGCGCTGTAAGTATTCAAAGCGATTACTGGCAAGAAGCCTGCGACCGACACCAATACCAAAACATGCCCAAGTCCAGGCAGCAGCGAGGCACCAACCTGGTCGAGTGCCACCAGAGCATCGGAGGCATGCAGCAACTGAGCGAGCCACGCTCCAAGACCGATCATCCACACACCTGAAAGCGAGGCTCCGAGGAAAATGGCCGCAATCAATTTGGATCGGCTGGTGTCCTTAGGGAGGTAGCGTGAATAGTCCGACACATAAGGGGCGTAGGAGATGTTGTAGCTAGCTGCAATCGCAAACTGCGTTGCGAAAGCGATCCAGGTAAACCCGAGGTTCGACGGCTCCGAGACTGGCAGATCGGCTTGGCCAGCACCAAACATCAGGCCGATTGTCACCAGCGAGTAGAGTGGTAAGGTCAGGATGAGTGCCCACTTGAATGCTTTGTGCATCAAGTCATGGCCGTAGATCGAGAGCAAAGCGCCAACGGCTATCACAACGCAAGCTACAGGTATGGGGTCAAGCCCAAAGACATTATGTAGCCCGTCCATGATCAACGTCACGTTAACAACATTGAAACCGATGAACACAAATAAAGTGGCCATCAGGGCCAGAACGACCCCACGATAGCCGAACTGGGCGCGGGATTGAATCATCTGAGGCAATCCCATTTCGGGCCCTTGGGAGCCGTGGAATGCCATGAACAAGGTGCCGAACATAATGCCTAGCGCGCCAGCCAGGGTAGTCCAAAGAGCAGAGAGCCCAAGGGACGGTCCAACAAAACCTATTGAAATTGTGAAGAAGTGGAAGTTACCGAGGAACCAAAACGGGCCTTGGCTGGACAGCCGGGCATGACGCTCGGTCTCTGGAATGTAATCGATCGAATGGCCTTCGATGGCCAAGCCGGTACTCGTATCGGCGGTGCGGGCGGTATGACTGGACCCAGGCATGGGACGCTCCTGCTTAACGCGATGTTGTTATTGTGGAGGTATCTATTCGGCCGCTAACACATGAGTCCATCTATGCTGCTGACCATGCCTTGTGACTGGGTAACGACCTGACCTCTGCTCGATCATTACCAGTGACTCGCAGTGACAGCTAGCGCTTCCATCCTTAAAATCGAAAAAACTCAGCTGCCGAAGCCAGAATTTAGGCTTACCACGACAAGCGTAAAATATCGGCCCCGCACTGTTCACATAGATTGCGACCTATGAATGTCGCTTAGAGGTTGATGATGCTCGGCACCGTTTCTGAGATGGATATCCGACTGATCAGGGTGTTCCTAGCTGTCGTCGAGGCTGGTGGAATTTCCGCAGCGCAGAGCTCTCTCAATACGACGCAGCCGACCATCAGTGCGCAGCTAGCCTCCCTTGAAACTCGATTAGGTTTCCGTTTATGTGAACGTGGACGCGGTGGCTTTGCGTTAACGGCGAAGGGCACTCAATTTCTTGATGCAGCTAGGCGCTTTCTCGCCGCAGCAGAAGGTTTCCGTCTGGAGGTACAGCAGATCAATCGTACCCTCAGCGGAACCCTGAACATCGGCTTACTGGGACAAATCGACCCTCAAGCAAACAAACGAATAGCCCTGGCGTTGGCTGGCATACGTGCCAAACACCATGGACTGTTTTTCAATTTCACCGAGCTTTCTTCAACCTTCCTTGAAGAGAAGCTAATCAACGGACACCTTGATCTAGCAATTGGTTACTTTTGGCGGCGACTGGACTCGTTGGAGTACCTACCATTGTTCAGCGAAACTCAGATCGCCTACTGCGGTTCCACCCATCCCTTATTCGCCTCAGCTGGTGAGCTGAACACGGCAGCGTTAGCTGCCTATGAATGGGTCTGGCCCAGCCATCCGTTACCTGAGATGCCAGCACCCGCTGCGCTAGAACGCCTGACAGCGTTGACCGATAGCATGGACGGGGCCGCCCTTCTCATCCTGTCTGGACAGCATCTTGGATTTCTTCCAGAGCACTACGCTGCGAAACACGTTGAACAAGGACAACTCAAAGCGCTGAACCCGAAGCAACTGAGGTACGAGGTAGGCTTCCAGGCCGCGTTGCGTCACTCAGCGCGACCTGGCCAGCTTACTAGTGCGTTCCTAAAAGCATTGACCAATGCGTTCATGACGTAGGTTCTGACTGATGTTAGTCATGATGTGACCAAGCTCTTGTGGTCGCAGGGATGGCAGTTACCTGCCACCCTCTGCACAGATCCGTACGTGCGGAACTACCGCATACGGCTCCTGCCTCGTAAGCGGCCAGCTTTAACTTGCGCTCTAAGCGTCCGGCCAACTCACCTTGCGTTAGCCAGGCCGGCGCCCACGATTGTCGGTTTGTCCATCAGCTACCTCTTAGCGGCGTGCACCACCAGGAACACGCCTGCGTAAGGAGAAGTATCGTCCGCTGGGGCGAAAAACATCCGAAAACTTGCACCGTCTCAGGTCCGTTGTGAGTAACCTTTCGCCCCCGTGTCGTTAAGGGGGTGATACTGTAATCACCGTCGAGCCGGAGAACGGTCCCGGATTGACAGTCCCTACGCTGCTCAGCCTCGAACGAATATTCAGCGTGCCATTTTGGCCGTCAGGAAGCCTTACATTGATACCTGAGGTAGCGTCCTTACCATTGACTGTAATTCTTGAGTACAGGCTGCCATCACTTCTGAGTTGAACACCCTTTGGATCTGTTCTAGATGCCGTAACCGTGACGCTAGACGGCCCAGAGCACATCACATTGAGCTGGGTCGAAGCCGTTGCCCCGTCGAGTTCCGTCTCGAACACTTTCTTATGGTCAATGTTGAAGTTACCTGTGATGTCGCAGTGCAGCGGCGGTGCAGAGACACGGTTGCAATCACCCCACCTGCCGAAAATTCCCCCAACGCTGGGGCCGGAGTAAGCATACGATAAAGCTAAGCATAACGTACTAGGGGGATAATCTGACGGCACTAGAATCGATCCACTCAGGGGTATGGTGAACCCCTGCTTTTGAAGGTCTGAGAGCAATTCGCCTGAGCCGGATGAGCTACGACGAATAGGGACCTTCCATGTATCGTATAGCCACGTATACCCATCCGTCGAATCCCTTATCGATAACATTATAGTGCAGGTATTGACTTGCGGATCGGTGGATACGCAAGGATTCCGTTCCCTTTCAGTGACCGTCCAGTTGTGTACCAAGAAGTAATAACGTATCCCGAAGCGTTCATAAAGACTTGCTGGGTTCATTATCTTGGGGATGGCCTCTACTTGCGCTGTAAAGCCGACCCAAAGTGTCGATAACAATACACCGCGCTGTAAAACCGCATACGCCATATGCATAATTAAGTTACTCATAGGTGAGGGCAAACGTCAGGGATGCGTCAAAGTCGCCTTGGCCGAGCGTGCGGTTGGCTAGCACCTCGGCTTTTCCTTGCAGGTAGGCATTGAAACTGATCTGGTAATTGCCACTGCTCAGATCGCCCATACGGTGAGTCTTGTTTAATGGCAAAGCCTTGCCAGCAGGAGTCTCCAACCCGACCATCAGGCCTTTCACCGTGGCGCTTTGAACCAGCAAAAGCCCTGCCGGATCACTACTTTCGTTGCCGTTGAACGTGATGCTGACCGAGCGCTGGCCAGTACCCAAGTCGCAATTCTGCAAGTGCAGTTCGATCGGTCGACCTACGGTTCTACCGTTTAAATAAAGGTCTTTGTCTACCACGGCCTTAAAGTCCAGTTCGACCAACTGGTCTTCCTCTGCCAGCACGCATGGCTCGTTTACCAAGGTGCCGGAGAAGTACAGGTTGTCTTCTGCCGCATGTACTACCGGTAACCAAAGGCTGGCGGCCAACCAGGCGTTCAAGGTCATGGCCCACTTGCCCATACATCCTCCTAGTAGATTTCAGCCATCAATAGCGCAGAAGCGGTGAATTGCGTGCTGGGCAATTTCGCGCCGGCCAGCTTTACCGGCACGGCTTCCATCACCGGCAATGCCGACCCGTAGATATTGATCTCGCGAGGTTTGTTAGGAATCAACGGGGTATCACCGAGCAGTACCTTGATGCCCAGGTTTTTCTCCGAGGTATGCAGCGCGGCAGGGTCGAAACCTGCGTGGGTGCCCTTGAGGGTGAGGCGCATGTGCCAGGTGAAACCACTCTCGCTCGCCCCTGGGCAGTCGATCTGGTAGGGGATCGTCTGGCGGTAACGCTCGCCATCGATGCGGTTGACCGCAATGTTGCGCTCGAAGCGCACGTCGATACGGCCCCCCTTGTCGCTGACGGTACAGTTGGGCGGCGCCAGCAGCTCGCCAGTGAACAGCATGTTTTCCACGCCAACGGATGGCAAGGACAAGGCTGCGAGCGCCAGTATGACCATGCTACGGTGCAGACTGTTCATCTATAATCCACCACCAAAGTTGCGCCGGCCCTGAATGGTCCAGCCTTGATTTCGCCGTTCGCTCGCTTGACCAGCACCGCTTGCAACATCGGTTTCTTGCGGGTATCGAAGTCGACCCAGGTATTGACTGGCAGGCGAGCGCCGTCCTTCTTGATGGCAATACCCAGGTTGGCCTGCCCAGGCACCTTCAGCAGCGTTGTGTCAAACGCAGGGTCGGCGTGGACCTGCATACGCAATTCGTTGGTGGCCGAACGGCGGCAATCCAGCAGGTAATCCAAGGTGATGGTCTTGTAGCTGCCATCGATGCGGGCGGTCTGGACATCGCCAAAGGAGCCTTCAATCAGCTTGCTCCGGTTGATATCGCATGGAATATCCGCATAGACGGTACCCTCGATTGTTACTACCTGCTCGACAGCATGGGGCATTGATGCGTAGACAAGCAGCAAAGCCAGCAGTGCAGGACGTACGACGTTCATTGCAAGTGCCTCAGTCATACGCCAGGTTCACGTTGATGCTGGCACGGAAGGCGCCCGGTCGCAGCGGGGCTGCCGTGCGCTCAGGGCGGATGTAGTAGGTCAGCTGATTGTCACCGGGCGTGACGAACCAAGGTGGCGCAGCACGGCCCAAGCGTACGTCGTTTCCTTGGAGATCCAGCAGGCGCAATCCGAAGCCCTCGGCACCGACCACCTTGATCAACTCCGGCGTATCTGCATCGGCGAGGGCGGTAAAGGTCAGCGCAGCCACCGGCTCGATAGCGCTCCAGAACAAGGTGCCTTGCTGCTCATCCTGGCGGCCACCGCTGGTGCGTATACACCCCTGCAGCTTGAGGTGCAGTGCCAGAGGGGCGCCCTGATCGCCGATTCGCGCCAGTTGAGCGGTATTCAGGTCGCCCATCGACAAGCTTTGATAAACCGAGCTTGGGTCCAGGAAGCAGGCGCTTTCAAGCAGGGTCCCGCTCACCTGAAACTCAGCTACCTGGGGGTTGCCGGCGGCATGGGACAGCACAGGAACAGTCGCACTGCAGAACACGGCGGCGAAACAGACTCGGAATCCAGGCATCATCAATTGCCCTCACGTGAATGGATCATGGCCCAGGGTCAGCGCTGGCTGGCAACAGGGCTGGCGGTACAGGCGGTTGCTGCACAGCTGAACTGCAGTTGCGGGCGGCCACCATAGTCATTGACGTAAGTAAGTACCGGCTTGTCGCCCAACACTTTGCTGGTTACGCCCAGGTCGAGTTGGCCCATGGGTTCGATCATCAGCGGCTTGAAGTCGGTTGCACTCTCAGCCTTGAGGCTGGGCATGGCATCGATCAGCGTGACGTAGTAAGGGGTCGGGTTGTTCACCAAATAACGGTCACCCTGGCGAGTCAAAGTCAGCTTTTCTTGCCAGGGAGCGGTGTTGATACCGGCCCGAGAGGCAATCGATGCAGGGCGGTAGAACAGTTTCACTCGGGTTTGCAGGGCAATCTGCAAGGTATTGGCTTTATCGCTGCGTGGCGGAATTTCGCGCAGGTTGAAATAGAACAGCGACTCACGGTCCTGAGGCAGTTTGCTCAGTTCAGGCAGGGCCTGGATCTTCACCTGGCTGTTGGCCCCGGCCTCCAGACGCTGAATTGGCGGCACCACCGCCATAGGGCTGGTGATTTTCTCGGACTGTTCATTTTCAATCCAGGCCTGGGCCAGGTAAGGCAACTGGGTGTTCTGGTTGCTGACACTGAGACTGATTGATTTCTCGCTGCCAACAAAGATCACCCGGGTACGGTCCAGCGAAATCGCGGCCAGGCTGGTTTGTGCCACACAAGTGCCGATCAGGGTGAGCAGCATCTGCGTGCTGCGTTTGAAACTGATTTTCATAAAGTACCTGTTGCAGATAGGTTAAGCGGTGGCGTCGCCCGCATCGTTGTCGGGCTGGCACACCAGCTCAAGTTGTCGTTCCGACGAGACCACCTGGTCGGGTAAGGTGAAGTGGCAACGTGCCTGGCCATCCCAGTGCAGCGCCATGGTCTCACCCGGCTTCATGCCGCTCAGGTAAGTCAGCCCTTCTTCTCCGACAATGCCGGTTTCCTGACCACGGCCATTCTTGGCAGAGGCGCCGAACGGCGGTGCGCTGCGGTTGGCCATGCGGATGACGACCATGGCTTTGTGGCCACTGATTACATCGAAACTGCGGTAACCGATTGCACCTTCGGTGAGGGTTGCCTGGGTGACTGACTGAGTGGCTTCGATATCGTCGGGCAACTGGTCCAGAACAACGCTGGCCTGATTGCGGTAATAGCTGTTGACGTCAGACACCACAGCCTTGCCGAAGCGGTTGGTACGGGTTACCCCACCGTTGCCACGCACGGGAACATCAGCAACGCCCTGTGTATCAAGCAGCAGCCGTGTGCCACCCATGACGCCGCTGCGGTGCAGTGCTGCGCCTTGCCCTGTAAGGGTGGCTCCGCCCTGCACGTTCAGGCCGGCCGAGGTGTACTCACCCGACTGGTAGCTGGCGGTGGCCACGACCTGGGCATGGTCCCCGTCATGGGACAGGAAGCCGCTGACGCTTTCCCCGCCTGTAGCCTTGCCTGCGCTGAGCATGTAGTGGCTACGCTCGTCGATACGGTCGTAATAGCTCAGGCTGTGGGAGGTGTCGCCACGGTTGACCGAAGAGCTGTAGCTGAACGAACCGGTGCTATCCCAGGGGATATTGAGCGACAGATAGGCGCCATCATCGGTAGTGCCATTACTCTTGTTCTGATAGGCCGTCAGCGACAAGCTGAGGTTCCTCAAGCCACCGACGTCGAAATAGCGCGACAACGACAGGCTGTAGCGGTCGCTCGACCGGCTGTTCCAGTATGTCTGGTGGTTGTAGTTGAGGTACATGCTGAGCGAAGAATCGCGAAACTGCTTACTCACTGTTGCGGTATACAGCTCCTTGCTCTGGTTCAGCGGCTGGCCGCCGCGCTGGATTTCGACGAATTCGTTCATGCTCAGGTAATTCTTCTCGGAGAATCGGTAACCGGCAAAGGTAACCTGGCTGTCGTACTCATCGAAGCGCTTGGAATAGCTGGCACGATAGGACTTGCCGCTCAAGGTGTCGCGCTCCGGCACGGTAGCCCGCGATTGAGTGACGTCAAACGACAATGCACCGAACGCCATCAGATCGCGCCCCACACCCACGGCCAAGGCGCCATAGTCCTTAGCACCCAGGCTGCCGCCATACAGCGACCAGCCGTTGCTCACACCCCAGGAGAACTCACCGGTAGCGAACGCCGGGCCATCGAGTTTATGCTCCCAATCGGAGGGTTTGCCGGTTGCCAGCTTGTAGCGCACCGCGCCCGGGCGAGTGAGGTAAGGGATGCTGGCGGTGTCCATCTGAAACTCCTGAACGCTGCCATCCTGTTCCTCGACGCGCACATCAAGTTGGCCAGAAACTGCATCGTTGAGGTCCTGGATGCGGAACGCCCCTTGTGGCACCTGGGTTTCGTAAAGCACCCGGCCTTGCTGGCGAATGATTACCCGCGCGTTGGTCCGGGCCACACCAGTGACTTCCGGGGCATAGCCTCGGAGGTTGGGCGGCAGCATGTTGTCATTGCTGCTCAGGTTGATACCGGTATAGCGGAAACTGCCAAACAGGTTCGAGTCCAGGTAGTCTTCACCGACAATCAGGCTCGAACGCAGCGAGGGTACAGCCCGCAGCGCATAGAAGCGGCTCCATTCGAACTGATTGTTCGAGGGCTGGCCGGCGTCGCGTTGCATTTGCGCCTGCCAATCTCCACGTAGGCGCCAGGCCCCCAGGTTCACCCCGGTAGTACCGTTGCCGCTGAGGTGGTCATTACGACCGCGCTTGCGCTCGGTGGTTTGAACGTTGAGGTTGTAATCGAACAGCACCCCGGAAATACCGTCATCCCAACGGGACGGCGGATCCCAGTTCGCGGCGGTATATTCCAGTTGGTCCTGGGGAATACTCACGTAGAGCGCCGCGTTGCCCAGGTTGCCCCGTGCCTGCATACCCGAAACGCTGCTTAAATCCAGGCAGGCGCCGTCGTGCCACCAGACCAACGCCTTGGCAACCCGCTCTTTCAAACCCAACTGATTGACCAAGGCCGGCGAAAGGCAGGCAACGCTGCTTTTCGGATCATCATCGGCCAGAACATAGTCGACGGCAAATTCCGCCAACGCCTCATTGTTCACGTGCACCATCAGGCTGTATTGGCCGGGCATGATGAAGTTCGCTGACGCAAATACCCCAAGGTCAAGGTTCTCGCGATCCTTGACGTCGAGTACGTCAGTGTTGAATTGGAATTCCTCGGCTGCACTTGCCAACGTCGCGACACAACACAACGCCATAGTAGCCAGTACTTTACGATAATCCACGTGACTAAATCCTTGAACGAATCTGCAGTAACTGTCTGCAGTTCAGAAGTGCTGAATATTCAGCTTGATCGTGGCATGATAATCGCCAGCCTCCAGTACACGCCCACTACCGACTAACGCCAGCGAATAGTTGAGCAGCAAACTCTCGGTAGAGAGTGCCCCATGTTCAAGCGTCATACCGGGAGAGACCAAATTTCCTTGACTGTCCTTGATTTGCAACGCGATCCCTTTTGCATCACCCTGAAGACCGAAGTTTTCATCTTGTCGCTGACCTTCAAATGTCAATATGAAACCCTG
Organism: Pseudomonas sp. yb_5; assembly: GCF_043103865.1. NCBI lineage: Bacteria > Pseudomonadati > Pseudomonadota > Gammaproteobacteria > Pseudomonadales > Pseudomonadaceae > Pseudomonas > Pseudomonas sp. yb_5. The sequence goes on along the minus strand of NZ_JBICKE010000106.1, from coordinate 69,053 downwards.
TGCAGGAGGGCCACCTCTGGTTTTTTCCGGCGTAATGCAATCGCTTATATAAATAGTCAGGGCCTGCTGGGCGGACGGGTCACCACTTAACAAACCACCCAATGCCAGAGGCTTGAAGGAAACTATCTGGTTATTATTGCCGACGCGAATGTTACAGCCACTATCGACGATGCTCCCGGTCAATTGCACACGCCCTTTGAGTGCCTCGGCAGCACACCAGGGAGCTGCCAAAGGGCCAAGGACCAGGAACAGCAATGCGCTTGAGCGAATCATCCAAACCTCCGCAAGTTTCCCTACAGCACATAGTCCCAATGCGCTGCAGGGAAGCTCAGTGACGAATGACGTTACTGATACGCGAGGGTGAAGTTGGCGAAGGTCTCGAAGTCACCCGGCTCGATTGCGGCGGCTGCACCACCACCACCACCGCCAGCCGCGGTGTCACCTTGCAGGTATGCACTGAACTGCAGGTAGGTGTCGCCATCGGACAGGGTCTGCGCCGGGGCTGCAGTGCCCAGCTTGATCAGATCGCCCTTGTGGTCTGCAATGGCGAGGCTAGCGCCTTTGGCAGTCCCCTTGAGCGCCAGCAGGTCTGGGTTGGAGGCTGGCGAACCGGTGAAGGTAGCAGTAGCCGATTTCAGGGCGCCCAGCTCACAGCCGCGCAGTTCGATCTTGAACTTGGTCGGGTTGGACTTGCCGCCATTTTTAAGGGCAACGTTGGAAATTTGGTCCATGTCGACAGTCTGGTACTGAGATTCTTGAGCAATGGAGCACGGCGCATCAATGATCGCACCCTTGAAGGTAATCACACCGCGCCCTTGGTCCTTGGCAAAGCTGGCAGCTGAAGTTGCTGCCAAAGTAACGGCCATCACTGCGCCAGCCAACGTACTCAATTTCATTTGACACTCCTACGTTTATTTTGAAGTCCAGAAGAGGATTACAATTGAACTGTCTTAGCCGGGGGGGTATCGACGTACCCTTCAGCTAGAGCCAGTGTAGGAATGCATAGCGAAGAAATGAGTAGGACGATGCCGATGCAGGCCTAGGAAATTTCCTACAGGACTTTTCTGGAATACTTAGGAGATAAGTGCATTTCGCTTGGCGATTTCCGCCAGATCGACCAGTGAAGCAGCACCCAGCTTTTGCAGCAGGCGAGTCTTGTAGGTGCTGACCGTCTTGTTGCTGAGTAACAGCATTTCACCAATCTGCTTGTTTGAGTAACCTTGGCTTAAATAGCCCAATACCGTCAACTCACGATCGGTAAGAGAGTTAATTTGTTCACGCTCCGTCAGTTGATCTGCCGAGTTGACACTATCAAAAGCCAAGCGCGGGAAGAAGGTATAACCGGCATCGACCGCCTTGATGGCGGTAACCAGGCTGCCCAGGTCTTCTTCTTTGTTGACAAAGCCACGAGCCCCCAGCTGGATGCAGCGTCGGCACACAGAGTCGGCCGGGTGCGACGTCAGGATCAGAATCTCACTGCGTACTTTCAGGCTTTTGATTCTGGAAATAACGGTGTAGCCATCCATTTTGGGAATGCCAATATCGAGAACAACCACTTGCGGCATCAGCTCGCGTACGAGCTGAACAGCGTCGACTCCATTATCTGCTTCCCCCACCACGCGCATGCCGTGCTTTTCCAGCAGGACTCTGACCGCGAGTCGAATGACCGGATGATCGTCAACAATCAGAACGCTATGCATAACGGGTTTTTACCTTGAGAAGCGTTTATTACGGGGCAGGATAGCCTCAGCGGCAATCAGGTTAGCACTATTGGCTGTTCCGACAGGCATAGCGTAATGCCACCGTGGGAATTTTCCTAGGCACGCTCAGAAACCTCCGATGGAGATACAGGAATTACCCCTTGCAGACTGGACATCCTTTAACTGCGTGCGTGTATACCTGCAATGCAAGATTTGACTGTTCTGGTTCTGGAGGATGAGCCCTTTCAGCGCCTTGTCACTGTGACCGCGTTGGAGAAAGCGCTATCGAGCCCCATTCTGCAAGCGGCTGACGGAGAAGAAGCCATTGCAGTGCTGTCCGGCTGTGATGCCGTGGACATCGTGCTCTGCGACCTGAAAATGGCCGGCATGGATGGCCTGGCTTTCCTGCGCCATGCCAGCGGCAGTGGCAAAGTGGGTGCCGTGGTGTTGTGCAGCGAGCTTGATCCGCTGCTGCGCCACGCTACCGTGGCGATGATTCAATGCCTGGGCCTGACGTTTCTGGGCGACCTGGGCAAGCCATTCCAACTGGACGGGTTTCGCCAACTGGTCAAACGCTACCAAGAGCACCGCAGCGCAACGCCCAAGCTGTTGTCGCCGGCAGAGTTACCGACACTGACCGATATGCAGCGCGGCCTGGACCATGGTGAGTTCGAAGCTTACTACCAACCCAAGGTCACCCTCGACGGGCAACAACTAGCAGGAGCAGAGGTGTTGGCGCGCTGGGTACATCCGCAGTTAGGGGTGTTGCCGCCTGCGCATTTTTTGCCAGTGATGGAGGCGCACAACCTGATCGATAGGATGTTCTGGCAGCTTTTCGACCAAGGCCTGACCCTGCAACAACGGCTGGCCGCAACAGGCCGGGCCATCAACCTGGCGTTCAATCTGCACCCCACTCAACTGGCCTGCGCCGAACTGACGGCGCAAATCAACACCCTGCTCAAGCGTTCGCAGATACCCGCGGCCAGCGTAACGTTCGAAGTCACCGAAAGCGGGGTTATCGGTGCCCCAGCCAGTAGCCTGGAAAACCTTGTGCGCTTGCGGATGCTGGGGTGTGGCCTGGCCATGGATGACTTCGGTGCCGGCTATTCGTCGCTGGCTCGTCTCAGTGAACTGCCTTTCAGCCAGATAAAGCTTGATCGGGTGTTCGTCCGCAAGATGCAAAGCCAGCCCAAAAGCGCGGCGATTATCAGCTGTTCGGTTGCCCTGGCCCAGGCACTAAGCGTTTCGCTGGTGGTCGAAGGCGTGGAAACCACTGAACAACAGGCTCGCCTGATCGAGTTGGGTGCCACCCTGGCACAGGGTTTTCTTTTTGCCCGCCCCATGCCAGAGGCTCACTTTATCGACTTCTTTGCAGCGCTAGAAGGTTGGGACAAGTGAGCATGAACCGTAAACACGGCTTTATACTGTCACCACTCCAGCCCTGACGGCTTTACTGGCACCTTGGCTCTTGAAGAACAACCGTCAGTTAACGGAGCCCCGTACTGCAAGCACACTCGGTCTCTCATTTCGCATGTTTCTACGTTCTTTCTGCCTGTTCGTCGGGCTGATTTTCTGTTGCACCCCGATAGGAGCAGCATTGTTACCTCTGCCCCCGGAAGTGCTGTCCAGCCAATTGCGTATCGATCGTCACGACACGACGATTTCTACCGAGGATTGGCATTGGCTGCGGCATAAAGGCGAACTCAGGGTGGGTGTATCGGCCGGTGAGTCAGCGCCCTTCTCTGTCACCCCAGAAGGCTACCAGTACGAGGGCATCATTGCAGACGTTACCGCCTCGGTTGCTCAGCTGCTGGGCTTGCAAGCAAAGGTCGAGACTTTCGCCAGTGAGCAGGACGCCCTCAAGGCTTTGCAGGCAGGTAGCGTGGACATGATCAGCACACACCGCAGCAGCGCATTGCCGCCAGACCTGCTGCTGAGCATGCCGTACGCCACGGACCGGCTAGCGGTGTTCAAGCGCAGTGCTGAACGCCGGCATTCGCCTAGCGACCTTGCAGGCCTGCGCGTCGCAATCACTCCGGAGCACAGCGCCGAACTCAAACAACATTACCCGCGCGCAATGCTGCAGGTTTACCCCGACCAAGACAAGGCGATTGCCGCTGCCGCGTTCGGCCAGGCAGATGTGTACCTGGACGACCTCTACAGCGCCTATTACCTGATCAACCGCTCATTTTACAGCCTTGTGCGTTTTGAACGTTTCGCCAAGGTGCGGGGGGAGGACTACAGCTATGCCCTGCAGGCTGACGATACGCGATTGCAGCGGCTCGTCAACGCCGCTATCAAAGCCATTGGCGAAGATCAATTACGCAATCTGGCCAAACGCTGGGTGGGCAACAGTTTCATCCCCAGTGAAGCCCCCATCGGCCTTAGCGTTGAGCAAAAACGTTGGATCGAGCGGCACCCAGTGGCACGGCTGGTGATCAATGATGACCTTGCACCCGGCGCGTACTTCGACTCGAGCGGCATATTTACGGGCGCCATTGCCGACATCCTCGAAGTGATCACCCTCAGTACCGGCCTACATTTCGAAGTAGTTTCACGCCCCGGCGGCTTCCCACAGATCATCGAAGCCGTACAAGAGGGCAAGGCGGACCTGGCACTGATGACCGCAAGCCCCGAACGGGAAGAATACTTGCGCTTTACCCGGCCGTTGATCAATAACCCGTTCGTGTTGCTCAGTAGCGTCGAGCAACAAGGCCAACTGGGTGATCTGGCCGACAAGCGTATTGCGGTGCCTACTGGCCACGTGGCAATCAAGCAGTTGCGCAAGCAGTATCTCAAAGCCAGAGTGATCGAGGCCGGCAGTTCGCTGGATGCAATGAACCTGGTGTATCAGGGCAAGGCCGAGGCCGCTATGGTGGCTTTGCCTGCCGCGCGTTACTACATTGAACGGCTGTTTCGCGAAAAGCTGGTTATCAACCAGATGCTGGATGTCGGGCCGGCAACGCTCAACTTCGCCATGCGCCGTAGTGACGTCGAGCTGCAGTCGATTATCGACACGGTGTTGCAGAACATTGCACCGAATGAGCTCAATGAAATCTCCAACCGTTGGCGCTCGCCCCCGGGCATGAGCGGCCAAACCTGGATCGATTATGAACGCATGATCAGCCAAATCATTTCGGGTGCTTCGCTGCTGGTGTTGTTCGTCCTGGCCTGGGTGGTTTATCTACGCCGGCAGGTCAAGGCCCGGCTTAAAGCCGAGCGCATGCTCAATGACCAGTTGCAGTTTGTAAAAACGTTGACTGATAGCATGACGCCCCCCCTGTATGTACGGGATCTTGAAGGCCGCATGCTGTCGTGCAACCGCAGCTACCTGAGTAGCGTCGGCCTGAGCGCCGAAGAGGTGCTGAACAAAACCGTGCATCAGTTACCCAAAGAAAACTTCGAGAGCCTGCCGGACTTTCATCAGAACTATCTACAGGCCATTAACGACGGCCAGACCATCGAATCGGTCCACGCCGTTACCCTGCAAGGCCAAGCGGCATGGATCAACCACTGGGTGCAGCCTTTTCAGGATTCCACGGGCAAGACCAAGGGGGTCATTTGCGGCTGGCTGGATATCACCGACCACCGCCAGCTGGTGGAGCAACTGCAAGAGGCGAAAAAACGCGCTGACGATGCCAGCCGTGCCAAAACCAGCTTCCTGGCCACCATGAGCCACGAAATTCGAACGCCTATGAATGCGGTTATCGGCATCTTGGAACTTGCACTGAAACGAGCGCAAAACCAGCCGATTGACCGCTCGAGCATCGAGATTGCGCATAACTCGGCAAGAAGCCTGCTGGAACTAATTGGCGATATCCTGGACATCGCACGTATCGAGTCCGGGCGTTTAAGTTTGTCGCCCAAACGTGCAAACCTACGAGAGCTGGTTGAATCGGTGGCCAGGGTGTTCGAGGGGTTGGCCAGGCAAAAACGCCTGAGCCTGATTCTGGACATAGATTCGAGCATCAACTGCGATGTGTTGGTTGATGCGCTGCGCTTCAAGCAAATTTTGTCCAACCTGGTCAGCAATGCCATCAAGTTCACTGAAGAAGGCTCGATAACCGTGAGTATTTCCGGGCATCTGGTCGAAAACAGTGTGCTCAATGTTCACCTCAGCGTGAAAGACACCGGTGTTGGTATGAGCCCCGCCGACCAGCAGCACTTGTTCCGCCCCTTCGCGCAGGTGCAGCGCAACCAGCAGCGAACCGAAGGTACAGGTCTGGGCCTGGTGATCTGCCGTTCGCTGTGCGAAATGATGGGTGGCCAGCTGACCATGAGCAGCGCGGTGGGGCGTGGAACCTTGATCGATGTCGAGCTGCACCTTCAAGTACTAGACCGCGTCTACGTCCCTCAAGTACCTATCCTGCCGTCGTCCAAGCAGCGTTACTGTTTACAGGTACTGGTGGTGGATGATCACCAGGTCAATCGCCAGGTATTGCATCAGCAACTGAAATTCCTGGGGCATGACGTCTACGAAGCTGAAGACGGCCAACGTGCCTTTGAGCGTTGGCGCGAACAGCCCGTCGATGTCGTCATCACCGATTGCCACATGCCAGTGATGAATGGAGTCGACCTGGCCCGTACCATACGCCGGCATGAACGAGAGGAGGCACTGGAACCAACAGTGCTGATTGGCCTTACCGCCGACGCGCAGCCGGAAGAAGTTGAACAATGCATCAATGCCGGCATGAACGATTGTTTGATCAAGCCAATCAGCCTGGACGAGCTGGACGCGAAGTTGTTGGCATTGGCCCACAATGACGAAGCAAACAGCGAGTGCCCGCGGGTGGTTGTGCCCGCAGAACCGGCCTCGCTGCAGCTGATTGACCTGGGACCGCTGGAGTTGCTGCTTAACAGTGACCCAGTTAAGTTTCGCGAGATCCTCGACGAATTGATCCGCAACAACAGAAGGGATTGCCAGTCACTCAGGACACTGCTGGATGAGAGCGAGACCGATAAGTTAAGTGAACTGATTCATAGAATCAAAGGTGCCGCGCGCGTGGTGAAAGGCGAGCAACTGGTCGAAGCTTGCCGGCGATTCGAAATTGCCTGTGCTGCCCCACAAGCGTCTTCAGGCCAACTGGCCCAGGCGGTGCAGGAGGTGGAGCAGGCCATAAACGACTTGGAGCGCGCCCTTGAAGCGGTCGAGTAAGGGGCGCTCACAGGCCATGAAGTCACTCAACATGGCGCGCGTGACGCAGCCATCCGGCAACGCCTGAGCCGCCATCTACGCGGTCTTTGGTGTGATTCCGGCCCTCACTGACAGGCACTACCGAGAAGTCGAACGGGCTCATTCCCTCTATAACACGCCACGTTGACCCTGTATTGCTCCAGCGCAGTGTTGAACTGATAGAGGGTGAGCACCTCCTCCCCCTGGGTGACCGTGAGGTCGTTCAGGTTGACCGATACCGCTACGGCACCACGCATACGACAGACCAACTTTGAACAGGACAGTTGCTTGCACAGGAGTTGCGTATCTACGAGGCTCAGCGCTACCACGGCGGGATAGTGCCGAGTCCGTTTCTAATGATTGAGCATGACCGATACCTTCCAAGGTGAGGGTCAGGCTTGACGAAGGCGATTTCTTCGCAGGGAGTGCAGTGCATATCCCGTTGGTTACATTGCTCTGCGATGATGTGGGCAAGCGGATTTCGCCGGCACGGCCGAGGCCTATCTGCACCTGTTCGCCAGCGCAGCCCCTGAAACTGCACATTCCAGGGAGGCGAGTTACTTCGAACGGCATTACAATGCATGAAGCCGTCGTGGTTCGGAACCACTGCGAGCAACCAGACTTAATGCCGCAACCTATCAGTTAGAGAAAAATGGGATGAGACTTTATTTGCATCCCACATCAATCTCACTGTTCCTGACTGCTTTTCCGTGCCCGTGGCGATGCCGGCCTCGACACTGCCTTCTTCGCTTTGGCTGCCGCAGGGCTTTTCCCTCGTTTCGGTCCGGCCACCACGCAGGAACTGGCCAGCGGCGTGGCCACAGCGATTGGCCCACCGGCCTTCAACTGGCCGACAGTGTTGCCGACGAGCGTTGCAGTGGGCTTATCTTTGGCAGTCATCACCATCCCCATCCGCACACCAAAGAGACGCAGTACGGCCTCCAAAGTGCTGAGCTTCGGATTCGACTTCCCGCTTTCCAGTTCGTACAGGCTTTTCGTGGACATCTTGCACATGGCCGCGAAGGTCTCTTGGTCAAGCCCGGTGACTTCGAGCCGCAGACGGCGGATGGACGTGCCAATTGGATCGAGCCCCGCCGCGTTGCGCTTGACGATATCTTCTACGAGCTGGGCGCGCTCTTCAGGTTGTAGTTTTTTCATCGCAGCCCCCACTCCACGAGTCGCTTGTCCAGGTTATTCACGGGTAGAGAGGCTGCATTGCGCATCGATTCGGGCGCATCGGTCAGCAAATCGGGCAACGCCCGGAATGCCTCAGCCGCATGCATCAACCGTTGCAGCAGGACATCGGGATCGGTGTAACCAACCAGCTCAGCGCAGTTGTCGCGCCAATTAGAAGACCCCTTGCGCTCTGCCGCCCACTTCGTCGTCCGTGTGATGCCCTCTTCATCCAGGATCATTGGCGCGAGGTCATAGATTGGCGCCAAACAAAACCTCCCACCCACACGCATGATGGAAGTGTTGCGGCCGTGGTTATCGGTGTTCCCTAGAATGCGGTTCAGCAGATCGCGCCGCACGTACTCGAACACCAGGTCGTCCACCTCATCCTGCTGGCCGTTATCGATCCATAGACCTACCAGGCGGTGAACCACTTCGGCATGCGCCATCGGATGCGCGTAGCCGGTAATACCGCAGATCGAGTACACCGACTCCAGCGGTATCCGCTCCACCACGCCATCCACTACTCGGCGATCAAATCGTGGCATCCAGAGGCTTGGCTTCACTGCCTCTTCAAGCGCCAAACCATCAGTGGGAACCGTATCAAGGCCGAGGGCAGCAACCGCCTTGTAGTAATGAAACTCTGTTCGCAGGATGTCTTGGTCGCGCTCGCCGCCTCGATTACGCGCGAACTTGATCAGCCAGTGACGGCACGCCTGGTCATCGGGGAGCATCGCATCAGCGTACAGAGCACCGTTGTGGGCTTCGGTCATGACCAGCTTGGGGGCTTGCCCGTTGGCACCGGTAGCACCGCCCAACGCCGCGCCGGTTTCATAGGCGTACTCAAGAAATTCGTTCGTCCTGTCCACGACCTCAGCACGCGCGAAAGCCTCGTTCCGATCCGGCTGAAGGCCTTCCACCGATTCCTTGATGCGCAGATGTCCAATAGGCGCCGGCGTGAAACGTTCCAGAAGGTACAGCCCCATTTCCACACCTTCGGGCTTAAGGCGCCCGTAGCGGGATTCAAGAGAGTCCTTGGCAGCACCAGAGGGAATGATGTCGTAGAGGAATGCTGGATACCCTTTGACGTCATGGTGGTCCCAGTTCAACGGAAGGTTAACGCTTAGGGCGAGTTCGCAACGATCTTCCATGCGATCAACGTTCGCGATGATGTAGTCGCCGTCGTAGGCGACAAGGCACCTTCCATCAGCAACACGCTCGGGGTTCTCAACCGTGAGTGTCGCTGCATCGCGCCATGCACCATCGGAGAAAGCCTGGATCGTGAGTCTGAGCGGCATCGCGACACCATTAATCAGTACTTTAATGCTGATTATCATAGTGCGCATGGCAGGAATCGGCAATATTTTGCTGATTAAAAGCTTAATCGCTGGAAAAACCGGCACCATACTACCGATTATGCATTCACAGCGCGCGGGAGGGGGCTAGAGGTAGTTGCTACACCTGGGAAGCAGGAACTGCCTGGGGTTCGGCCTATGAGTGATAGGACCCTGTTTATTTGCGCTGGGTCAGGTGGTGGATGGCACGGGCTTCGATGCCGCACTTCGAGCAGAAGGCAACCTGGATACCCACGGGACAAAGGCCCAAATCTATGTCCTTTAGCCTGACACCATGAACGCCTCGTCCCCAACCCTATGCGAGATAACCCTGCAACAATCGCCGCACATTTTCTACCAGCTCAGATTCCCCCTTGCGCGGTGGAAGCAGCAAGAACCTGGCCTGCGCCAACGCCGGCAGTCCAGTCCTGTAGGGCTCCACGCCGTCCGGTATGGCACTCGCATTAAGGCACGCAATGCCAAGCCCTGCCCTCAATGCTGATTGCAACCCCGCCACACCTGAGGTCGAGTAAACGATCTCGTATTCGACATGGGCGCGTTCCAATATCTGGCAGCTGTAGTCCGACAATCCACATCCGCTGATCGCGAGCAGTGGCAGCGGCTGCCCAGGCTCTGGAACCCAGCCTGCAGCGGCAACCCACTGCAGGGGTTCCTGCCTCACCTCGAAGGTGTTGGCTGTGGGTAAGCGTTCGTTAAAACACATGGCCAAGCCGATATCCAGGTAGTCACTTGCCTGATCCATTTCCAGGCTCTTTTTCATCACCACATGAAGTCGAAGCCGTGGGTGCCATTCACGTAATTTTTTCAGCAGGCCAGCAATGTCGTCGGGGCGGAAGTAATCGGTGATCGCCAGGCGTATCTCCCCTTCGAACTGTTCGCCTCGGACATCGGACAGCGCCCGCTCGCCCAGGGTGAGGAGCTGCCTGGCGTGGCGTACAAGACGTTCACCTGCCGGGGTTGGGCGAACGCCTTGCTTGCCTCGGATGAGCAAGTCGACGCCGATGGCGTCTTCCAGCTTACGCAGCTGTTCGCTGATAGCGGAGGTTGAGCGAAACAGGCCAGGCGCGGCAGCAGAGATGCTGCCAGCATCGCAGACCGCCAAGTAGACGTGGAGCTGGGCAAGGTCGAAGTGGTACATGCAAGTTCCGGATAAACAGGAAGATAAGACATGATATTCCCGCTTTTTGGGATCGTGTTCAAAGGCTAAGTTACAGGCAAATCAATTACGAGGATCACCCAAATGCCTGGTATCACCTTGACCTTATCCGGCGCGCCAGATGCTGCGCTGGCGTCGCGCCTCAGTCATGAGCTGACGGAACTGACTGCTCGTGTTCTGGACAAGCTGCCATCGCAAACGATGGTGATCGTTCGGTTCGTCGATCCTGGGTTGTGGTTCATCGACAGTGAATCACTTGAGAGCTTGGGGCGAAATAGCTTTCGCCTGGAGGTCACGATCACCGACGAGACGACGACAGTGGAGCAGAAACGGCGTTATCAGCGTGAGTCGTATGATTTGCTTTCGCAGCGCATCGGGAATGTGCACCCGCATTCGAATGTTCACCTCATCGAGGTGCGTGCTACGGCCTATGGTTATGGCGGGGTGCCGCAGGCTGCGAAGCTCTGGGGTTGAGAAAGGCAGCAGGGGATGGATGCTTGGGGCTGGAGTGGGTGTGGATGGCACGGGCTGCGCCCGTGTTCGCAGGACACAATCTCCCACAGAGGGAGGGCTGACTTTGAGAGGCTCACTTCACGTTGGATCGGGCGGGTGTGGCGGTTCGAGATACAAAAAAGGCCTGCATCGCTGCAAGCCTTGATGTCTGGTGCGGAGACAGACGGACGGTTGTTGGGCGTCAGGGCCCGGTTTTCACGGGGCTGGAATTTGGTGGATTTATAGACGTACCTCATAGGGTATCTATCAAAAAATCAGCTATTTATGGCTTTCAGTGGAATCGAATCGGGACTTGCGAAGGATCCAGTGAGAGCTACGACCGCCGTGGCATCAACGTTCACGCCTTGATGAATCCATAGGTCACCCACATCCAAGCGAAGCCAAAGGCCGTCAGCCACGTGGATACCTGTAGAGCCAACTTAAGTTTTGCAGGGAAGTTTTCTAGTTCTTCGATGTCCAGATGCCCTCGGCGCATATGTACGCCAGGCCAAATGAGTATTCCACAAAGAAACGTTATCAGCAGCCACCGAGCGCCAAAGCGCCGCGTGCCCAAAAACAGTTTCATTTGCTCCAGGCCGGGATGACTTTGGATAGCCGAGGTTGCAACAGTGAAATTTCTTGTACCCGCGATGAATGCACTGACCGCACAACCGGCCAACGCGATCACGAACGGACACGCCAGCATTATCCACTTCAGCCACACGGGCCAACTCTCGAACTCAGTCATAATGTGATTCGTAGATCAGCTCGCCCATTTGCTCACCGCCCTCCGCACCGGCGATGCTCCCAGCAAAAGCCCCTCCCCCGACCAGCGCAATGCCACATACCGGCGCCCCGAAACCCGCGGTACCAGCAGAGAACACCCCACATACAGCGAGCGCAGTGATCCCAGCAATCTTGCCACCCACGATCCCTCCCGCCAGCCCCCCAGCGAAAGCACCTGCCTCAGACAAACGAATTTTTTTGCAGTCTTCGGTTTCCCCTGCACGGCAGGCCTCTTGGACTTTCAGATAGGAAGATGTACCACCTAAGCCAATTCCGACATGCCCACCATATCGAAGGTACTTACTAAGCTTCGCCACTTTGTCCAAGTATGTGGCGTACCCAGGAATCTGCCCTGGCCCACCGGCTTTTGACCAATGATGCACAAGGCTCTTGGTCGAGATATTCAAGCTTTTCTTCAGCCGCTCGTAGGCCCCTAGATTCAGATGTTTATTTAGAAAAGTCGCCTTCAGCTGACCATCTAGCTGTTCCAATAACAGCCGTCGTTCGGCGAAGAACGATGGACTATTCAGATGGCCATGGCGCAGAAATTCTTGCTGATGCAAACGCTCGATGTTGCCAAGTGTGCTGCGAAGCTGCCGGAGGCCGTGGTCCATCATGTCCTTACCCACACCCATGGAGAGATTGGCGTCACTAAGCAGTCCGGCAATTTCAGCCTGATACTCCATCATGAAATCTGACTCGGCAAAATCGAGTACAGCCAAGGAACGTCGCGCGCGCTCGGCGGCCGCCATTAGTTGGCCCTCCTCCTGGGTGCAGGCATAACCGTTATCCGGATCGCCGATGACGAAGATTTCCCCTGCCTTGAACCCCTGCTCGAAAGTCGGGTTCAGGCGTTGCAGGTACGAAATGGGCAAGGTCGAATCATGGCTAGCCAGCTCCAACAGAATCTGCGGGAACGACATGCTCCGGGGCACCACATAGAATCCCGGCTGCATCTGCCCAGGCAACCCGCCAACCATGGCGTGCGAAGACCCTGCCAAAGCGCTAGAGCTCCCAGGGCCAGCGGGTTTGAGGCTAGTGCGTACGGCAACCGGCAGCCGCGGCGGGGGCATTTCCCCTAAAGGCGCCACCACCCGGTTGCTACCCTCTGGGCAACCGCAATCAACTAACGCGCCATCCATCGCGACTGGCTGGCCATCCGAGATGAAGTGCCACACCCCTTCGACGACCTTTCCTTCCAGCCCGCAAAGTGGACAAGGTGTGGTGGGATCCCCCATCCTCAGGACCATTCGTCCCTCGTCGAGGTAACCTTCCCCAGTGGCGATGCAAATCGCACCTATGGTGGTCACATCACCGTCTACTGCTTGGCCAAGCCCATCCAGACTGACGCGCATTTCAGAGTCCCTTGCGAACTGTAGGAGCGAAAGAACCTAACAGCTAAGAAGGGGCAAATGAGGCCTCGAGCAGCTAACGAGACGATTCCTACGAGCAACGCGGATTTAGGACTAGGCACGACCTAGCGGTTTGAGAACTAGACTCTGTCTGAAAAAAGCCGTCGTCCCCTTCCAGCCTCAGCCTGCGCAGAAGTTCGAGCTCGGCCAGAACGTCAACCAGCGGCGAGTCAAAGGACGGGTTCAGTAGCTGCAGGTCGTGGTGCGAAAACTGGGGCATCTCAAAATTTTCTCTAAACGGGAAAATCATTATCTAGAAAAATTTCGGTTCTCACCCCGTAAACACTGGCCAAAACCTGATCGACAGCTAACCATTATCTAAAAATACGTCCAACGCTAAGTGGAAAACTGCGAACCGTTAAGTCAAAAACACGCAGATCCGTGGGGAAAAAAGCGGGAACAAAAAAGCCCGCACAAGGCGGGCTTCTATTGGTGCCAGGTAGCGATAAATCGCCATAGGCCAACTGATTCTGGTGCGGAGACAGGAATCGAATATACCCACAAAAACCCAATAAAAGCTGGACCCCAAGATAAAATTCAAGCGAGCGTATCCCTAAATGTATCCCTAAAAAAATTTTCACCCTCGCTCGCCTTCGTCACCTGTTCCTAAAATCTGCCAGTGAATCCCCCTACCGGACAGACCGCAGGGGCATTAACCTAACCCAATAAAACTCCCTTACCCAACATGGACGATAGGTGAAATGCGTAACAACAAAGAGAAGCTAGTTGATGATGCAAAATTCGTGATCTCAGAGTGCATCCGCTTCCAGGAGCTGGTAAATCTCGGCGGCTTCAAAACGATCGAGCGAATCGACCATATGGCATCATTGCCTCATCCTAAGGGTTATGGAGAGATGATTTGCGGAGCTGCCGCAGCAAAGATAATTACTCGTTTTGCTCAGGAGGCAGCAAAACGAGGCGGCTTATCGAAGCGAGTGACTTTGAATAATGTACGGAAGAAGCTGGCGGAATTATTCGTACTTCGATTCTTCAAGGAAAAGCGAGAAATTGACACCAAACAAATTGATCGCTTATTTAACTCTACAGTAAAAGCTTCCAAAACCCTCTTAGAGAGCATCACTCACTTAATCCCTTGCCACCTTATGAATTCAAAGGAACCTGGGTCATTCACCCTCGGCCCGGTGACATTCCACAACCGACTAAGCATCACTCGAAAAATTTTAAGCAACCGCTCCACTAATACATGTGCAAAAGATACGGATCAAGGTAGGCACGAACGCTACCTGCTGGTTAAAGCAATTCGGTATTACCGCAATTTCCGCTGGGTGGCAGAGATAACTATTTCAGAATGCGACCATCCGACTTCGGGTAGAGTTGCAGAGGAAGCTGTTACATCGGCCCTCAACTGCTTACATCTTTTATTGGGCGTCGCGAACTCGAGTCGAATGCAACTAGGTGGCCTTAACGTCAAAGGGGATAGCAGAGCAAAACTAACCATTGATAAAGACGGCGTACTCGAACCTTCATTATCCTTCGCGTATATGGGCGAGGTTATATACCGAGACGGGTGGTCAGAGTTGTTGTCTACGCCAAGTACGCTTTATTGGAAGAACTTATTTGATGTAGCTCTTGAGGTGACAACAGATCCGGACTGTGACCGTCCTATCAGCAGGAGGTTTATCGATGCCGCACAGTGGTTTGGCGAGGCGGCGCGTGATACCAGCCAGGCAACGAAAATCGTAAAGTATGTGACCTCTCTTGAAAGAATGCTGATGACTGAAGAGCGAGACGATATATCCTCGCTCGTTTCGCAACGAGTGGCCGCCTTATGTTATTCCCCTGAGTTGAGACGGGATGAGTGGTTAAATAGAGCTAAAGCAGCTTACGACCTTAGATCGCGATTAGTTCATGGATCTATATCACCAGCGGCACTGGATCTTGAAGAGGGTGCATTTAATGCTGGCCAGGTCGCCGAAATGGCATTAACTAGAGCCATAGAAGCATTTGGAGTAGAAGGTTTACGTCACGGACGGCTCAGATCTGACCAGTTAGCCAAGTGGTTTGGTGCGTATATGAAGTGGGCCGATAAAAACGAAGAAGCGATGCTAGCCCAGATCACCAAAAACCCTGACGACGTTGAATCATCGTGATTGAGTTTTTGTTCACTGACTGCTAGCAGGCGATCAATCATTCACCAAAATCATCGCCCGTGGACAAGTCACAGATTCTTACGGATTAGGTAAGGAAGGGAGGTAGCGTTTAAGAAGCTGCACAATTCACCCAGTTCACCGGATTAACCAGTTCACTAAGCTGGGAAGCCTGCCGCTAACTAAGTCTTGCGGGTTTCCTGCCCCGTATCTGACCCCATCTCTCAGGGTCCCCCGGCGACTAGAAACGGGAGTGGCGAGGACCGTTTTCACCGCTGAAGGCACGAGCGAATAGGGGAATGGGGGGCGTAGTTAACCAGTCCTGCAAAGCGGTGTAACAGGTGTAAAATGTGTAACGTCATCGGGAAGTAGTTGATTTTAAAGGACAATAATCAGTTACACCTCGACTTTGCCACGGTAATTTAGCGGTGTAACGAAAAAATCGGTGTAACCGAGGTGATCGGTTTTTGTGACTATCGGGCAGGCCTGAGGCACAGCAGGTGGGGTTTTACTGGCAGCCCTCGTGGACAAGGCGATACCTGCTGGGGGAATCACGGTTCTACGTAAGTGGTGCTGGATGAAACAGCTGACCTTTGCCCGTAGCTTCCCCGCTACCCGCAAGGCGTTATTGCTTGTTGACGGTGTGATCGCCTACCATAAGAGGTGTAAGCCCCATTGTGACGTCCCACACCAAGCTATTAGAGCTGAAATGTCGTGTCACTTGGGGCTTTGTTTTTTCAGCATTCCCACAGTAGCAGCCCCGCCGCTTTCCACTTAGCCTCCGGGTTAGGCCCTTCCTTCGCATACATGCTTGCCACTTCGTTGTAGAACCGTCCGCGTCCAATCTGCTTTCTTGCATGCACTGGCACTATCAGCGGATAGCCTCGATGGGTCTCAAATGTCATCAAAACGATGCTTCCGCCACCTTGCACGGCTTGATTGGCTGAGCGATAGATTGCCCGGGGCGCATTCATTATCTGCGGGAGCCGTTCGATCACCCCGCGCGGGATACCATGGTCGAAGTGCATTTTCCCCACGGTTTTGCCTTTTACGACGAGGTCCAGACCGCTATAGATTTCTCCTCCAGATGCGATAATGGATT
Organism: Pseudomonas sp. yb_5; assembly: GCF_043103865.1. NCBI lineage: Bacteria > Pseudomonadati > Pseudomonadota > Gammaproteobacteria > Pseudomonadales > Pseudomonadaceae > Pseudomonas > Pseudomonas sp. yb_5. The sequence continues at coordinate 52,596 of NZ_JBICKE010000106.1, read as the reverse complement.
CTGGCGTTCCGCCAAGCTCCAAAAGCAGTTCGTTACGAGGCCGGCCTACTGCCTCCGCTTGCAGAACGACCCCCACCAAGGTCTTAAAATTTCGATCGCTGTCCACTAGCGGCACCCCTTCACTTGTCGTCATATTGGAAGCTTAAGGCGAGCCAGAGGCGCTTTAGAAGGGCGTAAGTCGTTTGCCTGGGGGGCTCTGATGCACCCCACTGGTGAGCAAGGGAAGCTCCCAGTGGAGCGCGCTGCTGAACACCGAATAACATCCAGCCGAGAAGACCCATCGTCGAACAACACGAGAACATATACTTGATAACGTGGGAGGTGCTGCTGCACCCCAGGGGGCAGCCAGGAAACGATTGTTTCCCACCTCTGCCTCTCATAGCCTTAGGCCATCCAGATCCCTTGAGGCGTCTATGACTACACCACCTCCTCCCCCAGCAAACGCAAGCCATTCATCCGCTGTGTCTGAAGCTTCAAATACTCCGGCAGTTGTGGTGCCTACAAAGCGCTCGATTGAAGCCAAATGGGGGGCCCCAATCACGAGGGCAGGATGGACCGGCATTCCCAACATCTTGATCCGACGGCAAAGAACGTTGGGAATAGATGCCCTGGATCTGAACATCCTTTTGCATCTGCTGAGCTACTGGTGGGAGGACGAAAATCACCCGCATCCTTCGAAAGAAACCTTGGCACAAGCCATGGCTGTCTCAGCTTCAACGATCCAACGTCGTATCCGCGCTATGGAAGCGGGAGGGCTGTTGAGGCGCATCGAACGCCGGCGAGAAAAGGATCGCAGTGAAACCAATCTCTACGATCTGACACTCTTGCGGGACCTGCTCGAACCACATGCGGTTCAGGAGCTAGAAGAACGAAATGCTGGCCATGAGCGCCGCCGAAAACGCATGACCACGGTCACGAAGGTAGAGCCTTAAACTCTAGGAGTGATCGTCTAGGCATGCGATTGTGCACCCGTATCTAGCATCGTTATTAGCGATCGTCCATTTGCAAGCAATCACGGCATGGTCTGCGGAATGTGGAAACGCATGAAAGTTGAGTCTCTGCACTACGTGAACAGAAGGTCATATCCGGTCGGCCTGTCACCTTCAGGACTGCGAATATGCTTAATTGCGCTTAAGAACGCTCCACTCACTGCTGGATCATGATTGACGGAAAATACTGCGCTCGCATTAGCCTTAAATTGCCCAGCGAAAAACAGGCGCTGACTAACGCAAATTCATCGAGAAGGCAGCTTCCGAAGGGATAGGCTACGCTTCGCTAAACTACAGCTTCGAGCTGGATGCCAGCAACAGCAAGCCCGCCAAAGTGCGGGCTAAGCCCGTAGTAAAGGCGCGTTTCCTGGCGCCTCGATACGAGGAATGGTGGAATGTCATTTGAAAATGTCGAAGAAGTCGTTGAGGAGCGTGATCCAGTCTCCGTTAATAAGCGCCTAGCCGAAGGCTGGAGTCTTCTAGCTATTGCCTCTGGATTCGATGCAACAAAAAGCCAAGCCTTTACCTGCTATGTTTTAGGCAAAGTTATCAGCGATACCGAGAAGACTATGCGTATGATAAAAGAACGTTGTGAGGCGCGCGAGGATAACGAGTTCTTATAGGAAACTAAAACCCAGCCGTGCGCTGGGCTAAATTCTCGAGCTCGCAATTTTCGACTCAAGCATGAGTAAGGACAAAACATGGCACATTACCTGGGTTTGGAAACAGCTACTTCATTGCTACTCAGTTACGAAAGCATGGCACTTGCCCATCGATCGACTTTACGCAGGGCTAGTGCCGATGGAGTTGAGCCGCATGCCTATTACAGTTACATGCATACTTTCGGCCTTCTCATCCTCAATGCTTCCTTTGTCGAGGGGACTGTTCGAACAATTCTCACAGAGAAGGTGAAAGCTGATTTGGACGAAGCTGTAGAAAGGGGAAAGCGCGCAGGCCGCACTGAACATGATTCGCCCACCCGACTTCTGCAAAAATTTCTAATTGAACTGGAGAGTTCCGGGGGATGGGACAATCTCGTCAAATCAGCTGGTATCTCGTACTTCGGAAGCGCGCTTGACTCCGATGTCGACAAAGACGTAAAGGAAGGAATTAACGTGTTATTTACTTTGAGAAACGTGCTTGCTCATGGTACGGCCTTGATCCAGCCGACAGTAAAAATGACCGAAGACATGAAAGACGTTTATCCCTATTCATGGCAGTCCAAGCTACATGGAGTCGGGATGTACCTTGAACGCCATTTCAAGCGAGGTGGAATGTTCGAGAACCTGGCACACCCTGATCTACCCGAGCACTTTATCAATGTCACAAAAAAATATTTCGAGCAGCTGATACCGAAGTTCACCCCTATCCCTGAACGGGCTCAAAAAACCGTAGACATGATTCGCGATTATAGCTTCGGTTTCGTTAATAACACTCGCTAGTTTTGCTGCAAATTTTCACATGCACCCTCAGCCCCTTGTTTAAAAACCTGGGCGAAGTCAGCAGATAGCGGGCGCTGTTTCGCGCCAAAATCAGAAACTCGGAGCCCACTGATATGACTGACGCCGAAGTAAGCGCCCTGAATACCCATTTAGAATTTTGCCTCTGCATCACTCGCTGTTACTCAAGCTTCAGAATGATGAGAGGGGTGCCAAGCAAGCGACAGATTCAACTTAGATGCACGGTTTCACTCTATATAGCCAAAGGCTCAGTATCGCTTCGGTTACTGACGAACAGATCGCCAATTTTGGACACTTGCTAGGCTATGAATACAGTGCTGGCTTGGCCGAATCGTAACATCGCTAACCTACTCGACCCGGTTCGCCGGACCATCAGCAAAAACCATATGACCATGCATACGTTGCTATTGGCTCGGGAACAACACTCAACTGAAGGCTCATAGGCTTTCGAAGAATTCAATCGCAAAAAGCCCTTCAATACCTGACGACAAACAAAATGAAAAAGACTAGAGATAATCATTACGTAGCACAATGGTATCAAGAAGGTTTTATGGATGCGCGTGACAAACAACTCTGTTATCTCACGAAACGTAACATACCCTTGAAAAACGGAGAGCAAAACACAATACATTCAAAAAAATGGCACACAACCGCTCAAAAGCTTTATGAAAAAGATTTATATTCGACTTTTTTTGGAACCGACATTAACGATGATATTGAAAGAAAACTATTCGGCCCAATTGATGACAACGGCTCAAAATCTGTTAAAGCGTTCCTAACTGACGACCACGGAGAGTGGCATAAACACTTCCAGGATTTCTTCATCTATCTCGATGCACAAAAGCTAAGAACACCAAAAGGATTGGCCTGGATCAGAAGCAAATATCCAGAGTTGAGCCAAATTCAGCTAATGATGGAAATGCAATCACTACGATCTATACACTGCACACTTTGGGCCGAGGGCGTTCGGGAGCTTGTATCCGCCGAAGACTCAGATATTAAATTTATAATATCTGACCACCCTGTAACCATCTACAACTATGCGTGCCCTCCTAACTCAGAATTATGCAAATATCCAAACGACCCTGATATTGCACTAAAGGGATCACAAACAATATTCCCGCTAAGCAAAAATCGCTGCTTGATCTTAACAAATCTTGAGTACGCCAAAGACCCCGAAAATGTCAACCCGCTCTCGCAGCGAACTAATGCGAAACGGGTACGCTATAGCATGGTAAATACGATTGATTTTATAAACTGCCGCAAGCTTACATCAGAAGAAGTGACTAAAATAAACCACATCATTAAAAGCAGATCACACTCTTGCATTGCCGCTGGTAGAGAGGAATGGCTTTACCCTGAAAGCCACGCTGCTTTTGACTGGGCTGAGTTAAAGCACGTACTGCTACCACCCCCCAATCAAACTCTTGGATTCGGTGGTGAAATATACGCCCAATTTGACGATGGTTCCGTTCACTATCAGGATGCATTCGGCCGTGCAGATCCGCCGAACGAATTCTTACGTAAAAGCACTGACGAATCTCAAATAGGCCGCAATGATTACTGCGGCTGTGGCAGCGGAAAGAAATATAAAATCTGCTGCCGCAACATCCCTGCCGATATGCGAACAAGCTGGGATTCAGCAAGCATTCGAGAGCGAAACCTTGCTCTCTGCAACTGTATCCGAAGCGTACTCGGCCTAGACAGTGGCAAAACCTGGACTGACGTCAGGCGCGAATTAACAGACAATCAAGTTTCAGAAATTTATGGATTTTATTCAGCCTTGTGGCCACGTGACACCGACATATACTCACTGCTACCCAAGCCAGATGGAAAGTTAAGAGCATTATACACTGGAATTATAGACCCTCGAACAATTAGCCTACGCGCCCTGCCTATGGCATCCTTATTTGACGACTACCTGATAGAATCACCAATACAAAACCCAAACAATGTCAAGCCAGAGTTCAGTCCCGTAAATTCACCTTCCAAGTTCAAATACCAAGCTTTGAAAGACTTTCTATTCATGCTAGAAATAGAACCATTTATTGGACTTAACCTTGTAAACCTGATCCCCAGCTTGATGGAATTCGATGCTGACTTAATGGAGGCCGCCATGGAAATTGCTGCCGCGCGAACTCCAACAAGAAATATATGCAAACTAGACAGGAAGCGCTGTTTTGAATTGGCAACCGAGGACCTACTGAATACAATTGCAACGCTGCCGCAAACCGTGAAAATAAAAGCACTGACTCAACAATTTGGGCTAACCGAAGAAGATGCAAAACGAGCGCTTTCCGATTTAGAAAGCCAGGCAGAATCCTCGCCACTCATGATGCTACAACGTTTCGAGTCCGGCCAGGAGGGTCAGTTCCTCCAATTCAAAATGGCTCCAAATTACGAACTTTCGTTATTAACAGCACAAGCTACCGGCTCAGTACTAATAACTGACAGTGGTTCGAGATGGCAAGAGTTATTGAAAGCGCAGCACACGAATCAGGGAATCGTTAACTATCCGTGGCATAGTGCCCTTCAGCAAATACATTCGACCCCGCTCGACTACCGACTCCTCGAAAACCTTCAAAAGACACAAGGACCATTCGCCACACTTAGGCAACTAATGAGAACGACCGACTGCATGATTTTGTCGAACGATCGAAATGCAGAAAAAATCAAGTCTATTTCCGACCAAGCAACAGCTTTTATGAATCTAATAAAAGACACAACTAACCATAACAATCATTGCTCACTGAATATATTAAGCCCTGAAGGCGGGCTCTATGACACTAACGTCCAAAGACTCCTAGCAAGATCCAATTGCCCACGGTACGACAATCAAGTGAGGTCTATCTATGGCATTGGCATACCAGGCCAACCTTAGCTTCGCAGGTAACTTTTTACCATACATAGTTAATCTTTAGGGGGAAAGCATTAGCCACTCGAAGCAGGGACCTCTCGTCAGTCTTTTGACACCAAGCGCATCACGAAATGAAGTACACATGATGCGCTTGGGTTCAATCACGCAGCTTTGTTCATCTGATCTAAATCCGGAAGTTTAATATCAATAATCTGCTCAGCAGAATATTTATAGCTCATCGTTATCAAATCTCCTTCACCCCAGTGCGTGAAGCTTTCGAGTTGGCTACTCACGTGGAACCGATGAAATGCCATTCCTTCACGCCCCATGTAACGCTTCGCCGCATACAGCTTGGATCCCAAATTTAGAAGTTCTTTTACCGACTCATCCCACTGTTCTTCCAAACGCTCAAGAGCCACTACAACCGCTGAGCGTTCTGCCTTCATTATTTCTTGAACAGCTTCTTCGATGTGCGCATCAATAGTTTCAATTTCTTGATCCATCGCAGCTATTATCAAACTTTGGCGACGCTGACTTTCCATCGCCGAGCTCAAATTCGTTGCCGCCTTCTGCGCAGCTTCAGCGGCCTTTTTCTCACCCTCAACGTCGCTCCAGGCAACCGATTGGGCATAGGCCCGAGCGGCCTCCTCCTCAGCCTGACGAGCTTCGGCAATTATTCTCTCGGACTCGTCCTTGGTTGCAGCTAACCGAGTGCTTAGCACCTTACGCTTGCCTTCAAGATCAGCTTTGTCAGTGGCCCAGTTTTTCATGGTCTCTTTATATTCAGCCATCAGTTCGGATGAATTAGCTTTACGGTTAAACCATGCAATGTCCTGATCGATTACGGAAATTTTGTATTCGATGTTATCAACTTTCGATCTCGTCTCTCGGATAGATGTCTGAAGACTCTGGCCGGTCTGCGCTTCTGCAAAACCTGGGTTAGCCAGATGCGCCTCCCATTGGGTGATTTGCTGTTCCAGCTCTTTGAGATCCGCAAGGTACTGGTTGCGTTCAGTGTTCAGTTGTTCAAGGCTTTTCATTGATCAGTCATCCTAGAGTTGAGGTTATGGGTAGAGCGGCTGGCGAGGCCGGACGCGCCGGCGTATGCCTCATGTGCAAGAGCTGCGTTTAGGCAGCCGTCGCCTCAGCCAGCGTGGCCTCGGTGCTCGGCTCACTCAGCACTACATAGCAGCGCTGCATTCCCATGCCAGGCAGCCTCACCGTGCAGGACGCTTTTCCGTCCTTACCACTCTGTAAAATCCCTCGCTCTATCAACTCGCGGTTAACGGCCGTGATGTTCATTCCTCGGAACACCTCAGAACGCCACGCCTCCGGAAGCACGTAATAGGTAATGGTCGTATGCATGGTGTCACCCATGCCATGCTCCATGGTTTTGCGGAAGCCCAAACGGTCGATCGTGCGTGGGCCGTGCTCATCGATCTTCGCGGCGATGGACTCCCACCGCGTGAACCGGCTCTCACCGAAGCGCTCAATGACTTGGCGCAGGCGCGCCATGATGGCTTCCCCCTCCATGTTCCCAGCACCGCCCCGCTCCGCCAGCCAGGCGTGCAGGCAAACACGAGTTGCCGTGAGCGCAGCGCCATCTGGCCAGCCAGTCACGCCCAAGGCAGTGGCGAGCTCGCCCGCAGCCCCTGCGAGTCCGAAGCGCAGAGCAGCACGCTGGACCTGCCCACTTGCTGACGCCGGGAGGTTCTGTGCGATGAACTGCTCTACAGTACGGCGCATGATGCTCACCAGACCGGGAAGCTTGCCGGGAGCGCACAGGGCCTCCAGGAATGCTGTGAGCGGCGTACCGTAAAACTTGCTCACCCGCAGCTTGAGCGCATCTGAGAGCGCTGCGGCATCATCAAATCCACACAGGGTGTCGAACATTCCTAACCCTTTGCTGGCGTTCGCCGGTACCGCCAGCATGCGAACCTCCATACCAGCCTTGAGCTCTTTGTTGGCTTCGGCCATGTGCTGCGCCAGCGTCTTTTCACCGGTCGAAAGAAACAGCAGTCGCCATTCTTGTACGGTACGGCCTGCTTGCCCTCGATCATTCGCCCGGGCTTTGCCGGTGCCGTTGCCGAGCATGTAGACGGTCTCGCCGATAATGCGAGCGTCGCACATGCCGATTTCATCCAAGATCAGAAGTCCATCAGAGTGCGCCGCAGCGATTGACTCCAATGCGTTGTCGGTGGACCGCCAAGACCGTACCAATCGTGGTCCGCCGTATACTGAGGCGGCCACTTGCAAGTGCGTGGTCTTCCCGCCGGAACTGTCACCGTAAAGGTGAAAACCGCCGGACTCATGTCCCAACAGATGAAGCAAGGGGCCGGCAAAGGCCGTGCTGACAACAAACGCCAAGCGATGATTACCGACACAGAGAGCGCCTATCTGGCTCTGCCACTGCTCTAGGGTGCCCGACTCGTTGATTGGCGGTAGCTGGGCTCCAGCATCATAGAAATGCAGGTGCTCGCCATGCTGACCGATCTGACGATCAGGCAGCAGGAATGCGTTGTTGTGCCAGCCCAAACGGGTAACCAGTCGAGCGCGCTGCGAACTATCAAAACCCTGCAGATAGCTCTGCAGGTCGTTACGCGCATGCCTGCCTGACCTAGAGCCGGCTAGGCGCAGCCCCATGTCGACCAGTGGACCCAACACGTCTTTGCCGAAATCGCCGGTCATAGTGCGCGCCGGGATGTTCCAACGCTTCTTTTCACCGTCGGGGTCGTCGAACTCGACCAGAAGTCCCCAGTTGTGTCCCTTCTCGTCGCGGGTGCGCGCGAGAATCTCAAGGGGCGAACATACGGGACGTGCCTCACCATCTTCAGTGGCGTAGAACACGCCTTCTTCTGTCAAGCGGAAGCCAGTCGGGAGTAGTTCCCGACTATGGTGAGACTTCACTTTCTCCGCTTTGCTTGGCCTCGCATCAACCAATTCCTCAACCGATTGAGCACTCTGGTTCGACCCGCCGACCAGCTCTCCGGTGCTAGCAAGCAATGCGAAATGCGCAGCAGTCCACCCTTTCTCCAGTGCGTCGGCGGCGTCATCACCGTCACCCCATCGGCCGCCTTTGGTGAAGCTCGGTGTTTCGCCCTTGAGCACAGGCTTGCGCTTAAACACCGCTAGCTCAATGGTTTGAACTACACAACCAATTTCCGCCAGCTTGGTGGCTATCGCCTGCATGCATTTGGCGCCGCTGTCGTCGTTATCGGGCCACAAGAGCACCTCACGTCCCTGCAACGGGGTGAAGTCCGCCTTGTGCCAAGAGTTGGAGCCGTTTGGCCAGCAGGTGGCCACGTGACTGGGCAGAAGCACCTGCGCTGCATCAGCGGCCTTCTCGCCCTCGCACAAAATCACTGGAGAGTCTGGCTTCTTATCCAGCTCGTCCAGGCGTAACAATGGTCGTGGGTCAGCTAGCCCCTGCCAGCGCCACTGAGCCGGACCCTGCGGACCACGCATGCACCACGTGAGCGGCGCAAATACCTTCTTGGCTGGTTCTTCTGAATTACCGGCGACATCGAATCGATAGAGAACCATCAAGGGCTCGCCTTGGCCATTGCGGTAACACCAAACTTTCGACGGAGCCCCATGCTGTCGGTGCTTGCTTGGGCATTTGGTCATCGCCTCAGCGGGGATCGGTAATACCGCCTGCCATTCAGCAGTTACTGGCTTTTTAACCGGCTGAGCCGGGATCGCGGTACGAGGATCAATACGCAGAAACTCGACCAGCTTCTGGCATGCATCAACGTCAGACGAGCTTTCGAGATAGCGCACTAGGTCGATCAGATCGCCGCCTTTGTCACCCGTTGCAAAGTCAGCCCACGTGCCCTTGGTCATGCTGATCTTCAGAGAGCCGGCGTGCTTGTCATTTCGTGTAGGGTTTGGTGCGGTGTATTCCTTGCCACCGTCTACACGCTTCCCGTTCGGCAGCCAGTGGGAGAGCACCCGATCAATCTGACACAGCGCCTCAGCTTTGACCTGCGCAAAGGTGGGGCGACGGCTGTTAACTTTGGTTCCGCTCATGCGCCACCGCCTTGGGCAACTTGAAGCCCTGTGGCGACGTCATCGATGAGGGCTTTAGCCATTTCCCCGAGGTAATGAGCAGCCCAAACGACCGTACCATTCTCATTTTCCATCCCGCCCCGCAGAGTGAGCTTATTGATGCAGTCCATCAGAAGCGAGGCTTGCTCAAGCGCTTCCTCACAAGAAATGCCGGCATTAACACGAAACAGCGGTGAACCCTGCGAGTTGCAATTGGCAAAGGTGGCGCCGCCAGCGGTGTTGATCTCCAAGGAGGTCTTCATTGCGCACCTCCAGATACCGAGCGACGGCTTGATTCGTCAGCATGAATCACCAGCGTGCGAATCAGCCCCAGCGTCCCGCGTACGTCCCACAGGGCAGCGGCGATCACGCGGTTCGCCAAGCGAGGGGCGTCACATTCGAACTGATCTTCTAGCAGCAGCAGAACAGCGTTCGCACGCTCTACTGCGCAAGTGATGGCATCGACTGGAATACCGACATCGGTCTGTTTAGGAACAGCGAGGATGTCTTCGGGAAGGGCCATGGTCAGAGACGTGCTCATTGCGCACCCCCTGTATTTTCCAGGGCGCGGGCTTTGGCCATGTGGTCGTTGTAACGGGCAAGGCGAGTACGAAGGCTGGAGTCGGCGTGAAGTGCGGCGAGAGCCAATGCCCGATGGGCAGCGGCGCGAATTTTGGACGGACGGAGGGCGTGCATTGGGTGTTGCTCCTTGAGTTGAGGAGCCATCACCGCTTGCGGCCAAGCAAGGAATGGTGACGGCTGTACGCGGGTTGGCCGACCGGGACTCAAGGCACCCGGCACACCCGAAGGTGTCCCACGCACAGCCGCCATAACACGAAACTGCGGGCACAAAAAAAGCGCCTGCAATCGTATGGTGGGCGCTTGTGCGCCTTGAGTAGTTCGACCGGCCAAGGTCGGTCGCTGAATTTGCAGCGACGGCTACAGAGTAAACGTGAGTGATCAGAAGCGCAACAGTTGCACTTACTTGCATAAGTGCGAATGCAAGATTAGATTGAGCAGGCATGAAGACTTACCTCAACGCCCTCGGTAGCCGCCGGGGGCGTTTTCGTTTGAGCGGTACGGGCCGGAGCAGTCAGTTGCCGGATGTCAGTGAGGGCGCTTCGCCTTTCAGCCAGGCGAAGATCCTCGCATCTTCCCTGCACCTACGGCTGTACTCCTCGGCGAGCCACTCTTCACGCTTTGCAACGCACTCGGTTACGAAAGTATCCAGGTCTGTCTGGTCTCGTCCAAATGCATGACTTTGTTCGCTACTGGCCTGCTCCTCCTCCAGATCGTTCGCTACCCAGCCCTCCCAAACCTCAACATCATTCGAATAGAGATAACTCTCATCGGTGAACCAGTAGGTTACCCATTCAGCCAGTTGAATTGCCGTGAGAGCCAAACGACGCTGTTTGTCCATTGCGAACGGCCCTTCTCCCACGATGGTGGAGAACTCGCGACGGATTCCATGCTTCCGCATGAACGCGGGCATTTCCCAAGGGTTCGCCCGGAGCGGAATGGCTAGGCCATCTGGGTTGAAAAAGAACGCCTCCTGTGACTGGCCGTTCCAACTCACGCCAGCAATGATCCTGTGGCGCCAGTTGATATCCCCCTGTTTGTAGAGGCAGAACGCTGCGCCATATGGATCATGGAATGGGCCAGTGAAGTGATAGCGGCGCACGCTCATGCTGCCACCCGATCACGAGCCTGAATGCGGCTACGCGTCCATGCTTGAACCTCGGAAAGAACCCAGGCTACCGGGGCACCCCGGGCGGTGCTGTTGCTCAGCTTCACCGGCAGCGGAAAGCCACTCTCGGCCTGCTGCATCAGCTTGTAGATCGTGGGGCGGGCCAACCCGACGATGGCCATCACTTCAGTGATGCGTATCAGTGTGGTCTGCGGGTCGCGCCCAGAGTGGAGGGTGTTTGCTGCGGAGAGAGTGGTCATAGTCATGCCTATATCTACAGAGACAGGCACAGACTAAAAACTCAAAAACGAATCAACACGGTCCGCTCGTTTTTCTTTTTTTCCTCGGGCCGTACTCTCCCAGCGCTCTGAGATTTTCCCTTATCGTGTCGCGAGTTCCGATTCCCTCTATGCCGACCAACCTGGACAGCAGTGCCTTAGGTTCAATTTCAGGATAGGACTTCTTGATACGCTCAACGGCGGCCCGAGTGAGCTCCCGCTTCTTCGCCTTTCCATCTTGAGTAGCGGTACCTGGCCGACTGTTTCCCTTGCCAGCCAAGCGCGCCCTCTCGGAGCTTTTCACGGTGTAGATTTTGTCGATCATCGTTGGAAAAAAACTACCTGGCTGAAGCGTACCAGAGCTCAACGCGACTTCAGACTGGCGATGAAGGTCAGCAAGCATCAAAACCTTTTCCGATTCAGCCACCCACTGGGCAAAGGTCTCTCTGACCTCAGCTTCCCTGCCTGGTTGGGTACGGCGTTGGCGCTCAACCATGGTGTGAAAAAACTCGGGATCATTCAGCCTTAGGAATTCGGCTAAGTCAGGGTTAATGTCGTACACATTGAGCTCAACATTCCCCAACCAGCCAGCAAGCATCTGAACAGCGTCCAGCGCTTGCGCGAAGGCGTAGCTCGCCGCCATTCGAGAGCTAGAAATAGCTTCAGCTTGACCTAGCACCTGACGCACTACATCCGGCAGCGAAAACGACTGGGCATAGCACAATCGCTCGTAAATGAGATCTCGCTGCCTGAACGTCTCATGGATTACCCGCCTTGCTTGACTGGAATACTCCAAGCCTTCCTCGAGCCAATATGCAGCTGCCTCGTTTATCACATCAAATGCCTGGCAAAAGTGCTCACGAAACTCAGGGAAAAGTGCAACTTCCGCTACAGCATCCTCCATCATCTGGATCTCATCGAGCAGGCTACTGATGTCAGTATTCGCAAGCTCGAACGTGAATTGCTCCACCTCATTTTCGGACCAGATCACACCCCACGCCCCCTTGATCGAAAAATGAGCCTGCGCGATAGATGATCGCTAAGCTGCCGACAGGGCTGACAGGCAACAGTGGTGCGAAACACCCTATAGCTTTGATACACCTGCTTGTCCGCGTGGGCCAGCGATGTGTTTCCAGTTCGGAGTCCAGGATTTTCAACGGTTCCACCGTCGCCGAAACACGAGTTACACATGAAACACCCCCGATAGGTGGCTGCGATCCACGAGCAGTGACGACCGTAATGCATCGCAGGGTCTCGATGCCTTAAGCGTTTCTTGAAGTCTCAAACGTCCCTCGCGACGGCATTTCGGTGAGCAAAGTCGTATGGGGTGATCGCTTCCATTCGATTGGCGTCCAAATAATCTGCCCACCACTGCACCATGAGCCTTCGCTCCTGAATGTGTTCTGCTTTGTGGATATACGCTGCGCGCACCGTGTTTCGCTCCTGATGGCTCATCTGTCGTTCGACGGCGTCTTTACTCCATAACCCCGACTCAACTAGTGCTGAACAAGCCATTGTCCTGAAGCCGTGGCCGCACACCTCTGACTTCGTGTCATACCCCATGCGTCGCAGGGCCTTGTTGACGGTGTTTTCGCTCATGGGTTTCCAGTGATGGTGATCACCTGCAAACACCAAGTCGAATCGGCCGGTGAGATCGCGGATTCGCTCCAAGACACTAACTGACTGGCGACTGAGCGGTACCAAGTGTGGTGTGCTCATCTTCGAACCGCGATGGGAGTTCTTTACGCCCTCGATGGGCGCTCGCTCACCAGGGATTTCCCACATCAACCTTCCCATGTCGATCTCACCCCAGCGAGCGAATCGGAGCTCACTAGAGCGGATAAACACCAGCAAGGTCAGCTGCACCGCGAGCTTGGTCAGGCCGCGCCCGCTGTCGGCATCTATCCGCTGGAGAAGCTCAGGTAAGCGCTCGAATGGCAAAGCAGGCCGGTGCGCTGTTTTGCGGGTAGCCGTGGCGCCTTGAAGATCGATCGCAGGGTTGAAATCTAGATGGCCATGCTGAACCGCCATACGGAGGATGCCCGTCATGTACTGGCGTAAGCGTGCAGCCGTATCCAAGGTATCCCGCTTTTCCGCCGCTTTCAGCGGAACAAGCAGATCCCGTGTTTTCAGCTCCGCGACCGGACGATCACCGAGAGTGGGCAACAGGTGGGATTCAATGCGTCGCCAAACGGTGGAGGCATGACCAGGTGTCCACTTACGAGCGCAGGCCGCATGCCATTCCTGTGCAAGCAAACGGAAGGTATTCGCTCGGGCATTGACCGCTTCCTGTTTGTCCAAGCGCGCTTGCTCGATGGGGTCTTTCCCAGCAGCAAGGAGTTCAAGCGCCTGAGCGCGTCGCTCCCTGGCCGCTTTCAAGCCGAGCGCCGGATAGTTGCCAAACGTAGCTAAACCATCACGGCCATCAGGTTTGGTGTACTTCATACGCCAGGTCTTGACCCCTGACGGCTTCACCAGCAGGTAGAGGCCTTTGCCATCGAACAGCTTGTAATCCTTCTCCCGAGGCTTGGCCGCATCACATTTGGGATCGGTGAGAGGCACCACTGTACGCGCCATAGGGATACGTTTCCTTGTCGAACCGAGATATCCCTAACCATATCCCTAAATCGCGTAGATGCCCAGATACAAAACGAGACAGGCAGAAACAACAAAGCCCGCTCTAGGCGGGCTTTGCGGTGTGTTTCGTAGACAGTCATAGACTTCTGGAAACTGGTCTCTGGTGCCGGAGACAGGAATCGAACCTGCGACCTTCGCGTTACGAGTGCGCTGCTCTACCGACTGAGCTACACCGGCGTGTAGCGCAACGTACCACTGCTCACACCCGTAACGCAAACCCCTGTTTCCGCTGGTTTATTGCCCTGCCCTCAAGCCCCCTTGCACCCTTTGGGCGCCAGGTCTTCCTCGATGTCGGTCGTGCACGCCCAGCTGCTGGCCGAACGCGTCAGGGTCAGGGCCTTGCCCAGCACGTTGGCCGGCGCATCCACCAGGGTGCAGACAATGCTGCCGCTACCATCCGCGGCCTTGCCGCTCGCCGTGATCGCACAATGCGCCGTCGCCGGCTGGCCACCCAGCGCGGCTACATCCGCTACATCCTTTCCATCATTCAGCCGCAGATCCATCGCCGTCTTCAGGGCGCTGATCTCCAGCAACCCGGCCGCGGCCTTGGAGCGTGCCTGGTGGTTGGTGTACATCGGTAAGGCGATGGTCGCCAGAATGCCGATGATCGCGACGACGATCATCAGTTCGATCAGGGTGATACCGCGTTGCCCTTTCATGAACGTAGTTCCTTTTTGATTCGCTTACACATTGAGGTCAGTTGCGCCCCAACCGGCAGCGGCGCAGTAGGCCTGAACAGACACCTTTTGTCACCCCTGCCCGCACGGGCGTCATCTTCGCTGAACTACTCTAGTGAGCATCACGGACGCGTGCCCTTGCATGGATGCGGCAAGCTGTTTCCAGGCTTGTCGCCGGGGCTGAACAAGGACCTTTGCATGACTTCATCTTCACTTCTCTACCGCTGGCACGGCACCGACGCCAATGGCGCGCCGGTCAGCGGCCAAACACCCGGGCGCAGCCCGGCTTATGTGCGCGCCGGGCTGATTCGCCAGGGCATCACGGTGGCGAGTTTGCGGCCGGCCAGCGGGCTGGCGTTCAGCTTGCCAAAGCGGCGCGAAAAGGCAGATCCGGCGGGGTTCAGCCGGCAGTTGGCGACGTTGCTCAAGGCCGGCGTGCCGCTGCTGCAGGCGTTCGAGGTGATGGGCCGCAGTGGTTGCGATGCGGCGCAGGCGGCGTTGCTGGAAAGATTGAAACAGGATGTGGCCTCGGGCCTGGGGTTGG
This sequence comes from Pseudomonas sp. yb_5, assembly GCF_043103865.1. Taxonomy (NCBI): domain Bacteria; kingdom Pseudomonadati; phylum Pseudomonadota; class Gammaproteobacteria; order Pseudomonadales; family Pseudomonadaceae; genus Pseudomonas; species Pseudomonas sp. yb_5. The sequence continues at coordinate 37,420 of NZ_JBICKE010000106.1, read as the reverse complement.
CGGATGCGTTGCAGCGTCACCCGGCATGGTTCGATGCGCTGTATTGCAACCTGGTACGGGTGGGCGAGCAGTCCGGTACGCTCGACCGCCAGCTGGAGCAGCTGGCCGGCATGCTGGAACAGCGTCGGGTGCTGCACAAGAAGGTGCGCAAGGCGATGATCTACCCGCTGCTGCTGTTGCTGACCGGGCTGGGGGTGTCGGCGATCTTGTTGCTGGAGGTGATTCCTAAATTCGAGAGCATGTTCTCGGGCATGGGCGCGGCGTTGCCGGCATTTACCCAATGGGTGATCAACTTGTCCACAGGGCTGAGCCGGTTTGCGCCGCTGCTGCTGGTGATGGGCTTGGTGATGGGTGTTGCCGTGCGCCAGCTTTACCGGCAGCACGCGCCAGCGCGCCTGTGGATATCTCGGCGGGTGCTGGGCTTGCCGGTGTTTGGCAAGCTGCTGGGGCAGGCCGCGCTGGCGCGGTTTGCGCGCAGTCTGGCAACGTCCTACGGCGCCGGGGTGCCGTTGCTGGATGCGCTGGGGACGGTGGCGCGGGTAACGGGTGGCGACCTGCACGAGCAGGCGGTGTTGCGGCTGCGCCAAGGCATGGCCAATGGGCAAGGGCTGAACCAGGCGATGGCCGGTGAACCGCTGTTTCCCCCGTTGCTGGTGCAGTTGACGGCCATCGGTGAATCCAGCGGCACGCTGGACCAGATGCTGGAAAAAGCCGCCAGCCATTACGAGGAACAGGTCAGCCAGGCGCTGGACCAGTTGACCAGCCTGCTGGAGCCGGCCATCGTGCTGATCCTGGGCTTGCTGGTGGGTGGCCTGGTGGTGGCGATGTACCTGCCGATCTTCCAGTTGGGTAGTTTGATCTGAACATGACTTTATGGGCTTTGCTGGCTGAACAACCAGCGTACTTCCTTACTTTCGCCACGGTGCTCGGCCTGCTGGTGGGCAGCTTTCTCAACGTGCTGGTGTATCGCCTGCCGATCATGCTGGAGCGGCAATGGCAGCGTGAGGCGCAAGAGGTATTGGGGCTGCCGACCACGCAGCACGCGCGCTTCGACCTGTGCCTGCCCGCCTCCCGGTGCCCACACTGCGCGCACCGGATTCGTGCGTGGGAGAACATTCCAGTCATCAGCTACCTGGCCTTGGGCGGGCGCTGTTCGTCCTGCAAAAACCGCATCAGCCTGCGTTACCCGGTAGTGGAAGTGGCCAGCGCGCTGCTGTCGCTGGTAGTGGCCTGGCGCTTTGGCGCTTCGGTAGAGGCGTTGCTGGCGTTGCCGCTGACCTGGTGCCTGCTGGCGCTGAGCCTGATCGATGCGGACCACCAGCTGCTGCCGGATGTGCTGGTGCTGCCGACCATGTGGCTAGGGCTGATCGTCAATGCCTTTGGTATCCATGTAGCCCTGGCCGACGCACTGTGGGGCGCAGTGGCCGGGTATCTCAGCCTGTGGACGGTGTACTGGGTGTTCAGGCTGGTCACCGGCAAGGAGGGCATGGGCTATGGCGATTTCAAGCTGATGGCGCTGATCGGGGCGTGGGGGGGTTGGCAGGTGCTGCCGTTGACGCTGCTGTTGTCGTCGGTGGTGGGGGCGCTGTTTGGCCTGTGCCTGCTGCGTTTTCGCCGGCATGCCTTGGGCACGGCTATCCCGTTTGGCCCTTATCTGGCAATTGCGGGGTGGATTGCCGTGCTCTGGGGTGATGAAATATACGCCTCATACATGCAACTGCTTGGATACTGATGACCACTGCGGCCTTTACCCCCTGGATTCTCGGCCTGACCGGCGGCATTGGTAGCGGCAAAAGCGCCGCTGCCGAGCGCTTTGTCGAGCTTGGCGTGCACCTGGTCGATGCCGACCAGGCGGCGCGCTGGGTTGTCGAACCTGGTCGTCCGGCTCTGGCCAGCATCGTCGAGCGCTTCGGCCCGGGCGTGCTGCAGGGCGACGGCCAGCTCGATCGCGCCGCCCTGCGCCAGCTGATTTTCGCCGATCCGGCGCAGCGCAAATGGCTGGAGCAACTGCTGCACCCGCTGATCGGTCAGGAGATTTTCAGCTATCTGGCCAAGGCGCAGTCGCCCTATGCGGTCTATGTGTCGCCGCTGCTGATCGAATCGGGCCAGCATCACAAGACCCAACGTGTGCTGGTGATCGATGCGCCGCAAGACCTGCAAATAGCCCGTACCCTGGCGCGGGACAACACCAGTGCCGAGCACGTGCAGGCCATTTTGCAGGCGCAGCTGGCCCGTGAGGATCGCCTGCGCCATGCCGATGATGTGGTGGTCAACGACGGCGGCCTGGCCGCGCTGCATGAGCAGATTGACCGCCTGCACCACTTTTACCTGACTTTGAAAGGAGGCCAGCCATGAGCCAGCCATTGACCGTCGATTGCCCAACTTGCGGCGCGCCTGTGGAATGGAGCGAAAAAAACGCGTTCCGACCGTTTTGTTCGGACCGTTGCAAGCTGATCGACCTGGGCGCCTGGGCGGCTGAGGAGCACAAGATTGCGGGGTCGGAAGAGTCCGAAGATGAGCTGTATTCGGGGGACCTGGAGCCGCGGCATTGAGCTGATCCACAAATACAACGCGGGCCCACAACCCGCGCGGTACCTGTGGGAGCGGGCAAGCCCGCGAAGCAGGCGGCGCAGTGGATGGCACGGGCTTCGCCCGTGTTCGCGGGCATGCCCGCTCCCACAGTGAGAGTGCAACCTCTGAGTGCTGTGCATTACCCCCGAAGAGGCCGGCACAGCCACCACACATTCACCGCTCATCTTCCTTCCACGGCGCCTGCAGGTACCGCGTCCGGTTGAAGGTTTCCAGCCACTCGGGGCAAAACACCACCAGCGCACTGATCACCATGCCGTTGATGAACGCCTCGGGGAACATCATCAGCCACAGGTAGCCCACAAAGTCGCTGAGCCACTCCGGCAGGGCAAAACGCCCGTCCAGCCACAACACCCCTAGCGCTGCGGGGACGCAAATCAGCACAGTCAGCGCGGCCGGAAAAAAACCCGAACAAAAGATGTAAACGAACAGGTTGCGGGGCTGGGCACGCTCCACCAATACCGCGCACACCTCGGTAATCAGCACCGGCAAGCCAACCAGCAACAAACCATTCAACCCCAGCGCCGCCAGGTCCTGACGCCCCAGCGCCAGCAAGCCGAGCTGGGCCATGAACCCACCCAGCACCGCCAGCGGCCAGTCCAGCAACAGGGTGACCGCCGTCATGCCAATAAAGTGGTACGACACCCCGGTATCAAAGTCGCGCCGCACCAGCCACAGCGCAAACAGGCAGAACACCGTGCCAAACAGCAAATGCTGGCGGCGCCGGTCGGTAAACAGTTCAACCCAGCGAACCTGGCTGACCGCCCAGATCAGCAACGGCACATAACCCAGCCAGCCAAGGGTAAGGGTGGTGCCGGATAACACCTGCGCGCTGATCACCTGAACAATACCCTTTGCAGCCATGTGGATAAAACCGAGTCTACACCCATTCTCCCCTGCCTTCGGCTGCGGTAGGCTGACGCTTCCATTCGATGCAGGAAGCATTGGTCATGCTGGAAGGAACCAACCCCGCCCTGCTACTGGCAGCGGCACTCAACGCCATCATCGGTGTAATTCACCTGGCCATCATCGCCGTGGGGCCGCGTTGGTACCGTTTGTTCGGGGCCGGCGAGCGCATGGCGGTGGCCGCCGAAAAGGGCCGCTGCTACCCGGCGCTGATCACCGCCGCCATCGCCTGCGTGTTGCTGGCCTGGTCGGCCTATGCGCTGTCGGCTGCCGGGGCGATCGGGCGGCTGCCCTTGCTGCTACCAGTCATTTGCCTGATCACCCTGGTGTATTTGCTACGCGGTCTGCTGGGTCCAGTATTGCTGGCGGGCACCGGGCGTTCGCAGCGTTTTATCGTGGTCAGTTCGCTGATCTGCCTGGGCTTTGGCCTGGTGCATCTGGTCGGGCTGGTGCAGCAGTGGACGGTGCTGGGCTGATTCTCACGCTTAAACAGCATCTTACCGTCATCGATTAGCGGCTAAGCTTGTCTGCATGGATGACTCAGACTACCTGCGCCTGCTTACCATCCAGGCCGAACAAGCCAATGCCTTTCTCTCCAACGCCCGTAAGTGGGAGCGGGAGCGATGGGTGTGCCAGCGCCTGCTGCAGGGGCTGAACATTCCCTACCGCAGCGAGGACTTCACCCCGGCCGGGCAGGAGCCACCAGACGTGCTGTTCCGTGACGCCGCCTTCGAGGTGTTTTTCGTGCTCGACGAGGGCCGCCGGCTGAACGATGAATGGCGCGAGGAGCTGCAGCGGCGGCGCAGTGCGTTTTCCTTGGCGCAGTTGGTACGCCGCGAAGCACGCCCACGGCGCATCAGTGCCACCGAACTGCTGGGGCGCCTGGCGCCCACCTTGCGCAAGAAGGCGCACAATTACCGGGAACGCGGGCTGGAGCTGAACGAGCTGGACATCATCGCGTTCTCCAGCCTCAAGCGCGAAGTGCTCGACCTCAACACCCACTTCCCGCCGCCTACCGAATACCTGCGCCAAGGCTGGCGCTCGCTGTCGCTGGTCGGGCCAACCTTTGCCCGGGTACTGTTTGCCCACCCCGATGCGCCAGATTTCCTGCGCGGCAACCTGGGCCGCAGCATCGTCTTCGACGTAGGCATCAGTCTTTGATCCAGTGCAGCGACTGTTTGCGATGGCGTACACTCGGCGCCAGGGATAGAAAGCATTATCATTTGTTTCAAGCGCCTGCGCGAACGCTGTAGCGTTTGCACAGTCACAAACGTCTACCTGACGAGGCCCACCATGACCAGCCGCCTGAACCCGGAAGATCAGCGTCGTGTCGATGAGTATCTGCGAGCCCCCCAGCACCAAGTCGAGCGCAGGCCCTTCCGGCCGTGGCTGCTCCTTGTGCTGGTGCTGGCCGTGACCATCGGGTTGGGTCTCCTCAGCCGCCTGCTGAGTGGACTGGTGCTATGAGCTGCTTCGCGCTCGCCCTCCCCTCGTGCAGTTTGCGGCCGGCCCCCAGGGCCACGAATTCCGTAAACCTTATGAGATATTCCCATGACTCATCGCATCGTGATTGTCGGCGGCGGCGCCGGCGGCCTGGAACTGGCGACCCGCCTGGGTAAAAGCCTGGGCAAGCGCAAGCAGGCCGAAATCACCCTGGTCGACACCAACCTCACGCACATCTGGAAGCCACTGCTGCACGAAGTGGCCGCCGGCTCGCTGAACTCCTCGGAAGACGAACTGAACTACGTGGCTCAGGCCAAGTGGAACCACTTCAATTTCCAGCTGGGGCGCATGAGCGGCCTGGACCGTGAAGGCAAGCAGATTCAACTGGCAGCCACCCTCGACGAAGAGGGCCGCGAGCTGCTGCCCGCGCGCACCCTGGGCTACGACACCCTGGTCATGGCCGTGGGCTCCAACACCAACGACTTCGGCACCCTGGGCGCAGCGCAGCACTGCCTGTTCCTGGATACCCGCAAGCAGGCCGAGCGTTTCCACCAGCAACTGCTCAACCACTACCTGCGTGCCCACGCCGGCGACGTGGCCAGCGAGAAAATCAGCGTTGCCATTGTCGGCGCCGGTGCCACCGGTGTAGAGCTGGCGGCCGAGCTGCACCACGCGGCTCACGAGCTGGCGGCCTATGGCCTGGACCGCATCCAGCCCAAGGACATGCACATCACCCTTATCGAGGCGGGCCCGCGCGTTCTGCCGGCGCTGCCGGAGCGCATCAGCGTCCCGGTTCACAAGACCCTGGAAAAACTCGGGGTGAAGGTGATGACCAACGCCGCAGTCAGTGAAGTGACCGAGGACGGCCTGAAAACCAAGGACGGTGAAGTGATCCAGGCCAGCCTGAAAGTGTGGGCAGCCGGTATCCGCGCGCCAGGTTTCCTCAAGGACATCGATGGCCTGGAAACCAACCGCATCAACCAGCTGGTCGTGCGCCCTACCCTGCAGACCACCCGCGACGACAACATCTTCGCCTTCGGTGACTGCGCCGCTTGCCCGCAACCAGGCAGCGACCGCAACGTGCCGCCGCGTGCACAGGCGGCGCACCAGCAGGCTTCGATGCTGGCGCAAAGCCTGAAGGCGCGCCTGGAGAACAAGGCCCTGCCCACTTACGAGTACAAGGATTACGGCTCGCTGGTTTCGCTGTCGCGATTCTCGGCGGTGGGCAACCTGATGGGTAACCTGATGGGCAGCGTGAAGCTGGAAGGCTGGTTGGCGCGGATGTTCTATGTGTCGCTGTACCGCATGCACCAGATGGCGCTGTACGGGTTCTTCCGCACGGCGTTGATGATGCTGGGCAGCAAGATTGGCCGGGGTACCGAGCCGCGCCTGAAGCTGCACTAGCAGGCGCCCCCATGCCCTGTATGGCGCGGGTTTACCTGTGAATGCGATGGTGGCTGCACTGCCGCATTCGCGGGTGAACCCGCTCCTACAAAGGGGCGGTGTGGCAAACAGGTGGGATTTGCACCGATGGGCGCATTTATTCAGGGCAAATGAAAAAGGGCATCTCATGCGAGATGCCCTTTGTTCATGGTGGGTCGTGTAGGATTCGAACCTACGACCAATTGGTTAAAAGCCAACTGCTCTACCAACTGAGCTAACGACCCAAAAATGGTCGGGGTGAGGGGATTCGAACTCCTGACATCCTGCTCCCAAAGCAGGCGCGCTACCGGACTGCGCTACACCCCGAGTGTTTCAAAAAAAAGGGCATCTCTTTGGAGATGCCCTTTTCTACATGGTGGGTCGTGTAGGATTCGAACCTACGACCAATTGGTTAAAAGCCAACTGCTCTACCAACTGAGCTAACGACCCGGAAAATGGTCGGGGTGAGGGGATTCGAACTCCTGACATCCTGCTCCCAAAGCAGGCGCGCTACCGGACTGCGCTACACCCCGAGATTGGCTCCGCGACCTGGACTCGAACCAGGGACCCAATGATTAACAGTCATTTGCTCTACCGACTGAGCTATCGCGGAACTGAACTTCGGTACAACTCCGAAGACTGTGTTCGCTTCGGACTCTTTAGCTTCTTCGCTTTCGCGTTGTCGCTGCTGAGGCCGGCTATTCTACATTCTTCGTTTTGCTTGTCAACCACTTTTTTTCATTCAACTTACTGATTTGTAAGTTGTTTTGCGATCACTGATGTTGCTGGTGATTCGCTTAGTGCCTGACAACGCGGCGTATATTAGGGGCACTCTAAATTTGATGCAAGCAAAAATTTCAAAAATTTCAGGCGGTTATCCGGGGTTGGCGCAAAGGCCCGAAATAGCTGGGCTGTGCCGGCATTGGCAACAGGCAGAAAAAGCCCCGCAAACGCGGGGCTCATGGTGCAACGCAATCAGCCAAAGACGATTTCGTCGCCTTCCACCTTGGCGGTGATCGCCGTACCGGGCAGGAACTTGCCGGCCAGAATCAGCTGCGCCAGCGGGTTCTCGATCCAGCGCTGGATCGCCCGTTTCAGCGGCCGTGCGCCGTATACCGGGTCGTAACCCACGGCAATCAGCTTGTCCAACGCCTCTGGGCTCAGGCTCAGCGACAGTTCGCGCTCCAGCAGGCGGCTGCGCAGGCGGCCGAGTTGGATTTCGGTGATACCGGCAATCTGCTCGCGGCCCAATGGCTCGAACACCACCACTTCGTCGATGCGGTTGATGAACTCCGGACGGAAGTGCGCCCCCACTGCATCCATCACTGCCGCACGCTGTGCCTCGCGGTCACCCACCAGTTCCTGGATCTGCGCCGAGCCCAGGTTGGAGGTCATCACGATCACGGTGTTGCGGAAGTCCACGGTGCGCCCGTGGCTGTCGGTCAGGCGGCCGTCTTCCAGCACCTGCAGCAGCACGTTGAACACATCCGGGTGGGCTTTTTCCACCTCATCCAGCAGCACCACCGAGTAAGGCTTGCGCCGCACGGCCTCGGTCAGGTAACCGCCCTCTTCGTACCCGACATAGCCTGGTGGTGCACCGATCAGGCGTGCCACGGAGTGCTTCTCCATGAACTCGGACATGTCGATGCGCACCATCGCCTCTTCGGTGTCGAACAGGAACTCGGCCAGCGCCTTGCACAGTTCGGTCTTGCCCACACCGGTCGGGCCGAGGAACAGGAACGAACCACTTGGCCGGTTCGGGTCGGACAGCCCGGCACGCGAGCGGCGTACGGCGTTGGCTACGGCGGTTACCGCTTCGCCCTGGCCAATCACGCGCTGGTGCAGCAACTCTTCCATCTTCAGCAGCTTCTCGCGCTCGCCTTCAAGCATCTTGGCCACAGGAATGCCAGTCCACTTCGACACCACTTCGGCAATTTCTTCCTCGGTGACCTTGTTGCGCAGCAACTGGTTGTCGGTCTTGCCGTGCTGGTCGACCATCTGCAGGCTGCGCTCCAGGTCCGGGATCACCCCATACTGCAGTTCGGCCATGCGGTTCAGGTCGCCTTTGCGACGGGCGGCTTCCAGCTCCTGGCGAGACTGCTCGATCTTTTGCTGGATCTGCGCCGAGCCCTGCACTTCAGCTTTCTCCGAAGCCCAGATTTCTTCTAGGTCGGAATACTCACGCTCCAGCCGCTCGATTTCCTCGGTCAGCTTCTCCAGGCGCTTTTTCGCCGCTTCGTCTTCTTCTTTCTTCAGCGCCTGCGACTCCACCTTCAGCTGGATCAGGCGACGATCAAGACGGTCGAGCACTTCCGGCTTGGAGTCGATCTCCATGCGGATGCGGCTGGCCGCTTCGTCGATCAGGTCAATGGCCTTGTCCGGCAGCTGGCGGTCGGTGATGTAGCGGTGGCTGAGCTTGGCCGCAGCGATGATTGCACCGTCGGTGATGGCCACCTTGTGGTGCACTTCATAGCGCTCTTTCAGGCCACGCAGGATGGCGATGGTGTCTTCCTCGCTCGGCTCCTCGACCAGCACCTTCTGGAAACGGCGCTCCAGGGCGGCGTCCTTCTCGATGAACTGGCGGTACTCGTTCAGCGTGGTGGCACCTACGCAATGCAGCTCGCCGCGGGCCAGGGCCGGCTTGAGCATGTTGCCGGCGTCCATGGCGCCCTCGCCTTTGCCGGCGCCGACCATGGTGTGCAGTTCGTCGATGAACAGGATGATCTGGCCTTCCTGCTTGGACAGTTCGTTCAGCAGGCTTTTCAAACGCTCTTCGAACTCGCCGCGGTACTTGGCACCGGCAATCAGCGCGCCCATGTCCAGCGCCAGCAGGCGCTTGCCTTTGAGGCCGTCCGGCACTTCACCATTGATGATGCGCTGGGCCAGGCCTTCGGCGATGGCGGTTTTACCCACGCCAGGCTCACCGATCAGCACCGGGTTGTTCTTGGTACGGCGTTGCAGCACCTGCACGGTACGGCGGATTTCATCGTCACGGCCAATGACCGGGTCCAGCTTGCCCTCTTCGGCACGCTTGGTCAGGTCGACGGTGTACTTGTCCAGCGCCTGGCGCGATTCCTCGGCGTTGGCGTCATTCACTGCCGCGCCGCCACGCAGGTTGTTGATGGCATTTTCCAGCGCTTTTTTGCTCACGCCCTGGCTCAGCAGCAGCTTGCCGAGCTTGCTGTTTTCGTCCATGGCGGCCAACAGCACCAGCTCGCTGGAAATGAACTGGTCGCCCTTCTGCTGTGCCAGACGGTCTGCCTGGTTAAGCAGGCGTGCCAAGTCCTGCGACATGTTCACGTCGCCGGTAGGGTTCTGGATTTTTGGCAGTTGGTCGAGCTCTTTCACCAGCCCCTGGCGCAGGCTATTGATGTCGAAGCCCACCTGCATCAGCAGCGGTTTGATGGAGCCGCCCTGCTGTTCGAGCAGCGCCTGTAACAGGTGCACGGGCTCGATGGCAGGGTGGTCCATGCCAACGGCCAACGACTGGGCATCGGATATTGCAAGTTGCAGCTTGCTGGTCAAACGGTCTATTCGCATGGTGTACCTTCCTTTAAAGGGCAGGTCGGAGCGATGGACAGCGCCTGTTTATGAAGAAACCTGCCTGAGATGACCTTATAGATAAGGCTGATTCTGGAAGATTCAAGCTTAGCGGGGTTGACCGAAGTCAACCTGTTGGATTAATGGGGCCATTCGCGGGCATGCCCGCTTCCACAGGTACACCACCGGTTTCAACGTTTATGGCATCTCTGTGGGAGCGGGCATGCCCGCGAAGAGGCCGGTACCGGCTAGCGCGGGTCCAGCCAGACCAACGATGCAAAACGCCCACCCTGCGGGGTACGGCGATAGGAGAAGAACCGTGCATCACTGACCGTGCACAAGCCACCGCCATAAACAGCAGTCACGCCACGGGCAGCCAGGCGAATACGCGCCAGCTCATAGATATCCGCCAACAGCTTGCCTGGCCGTTCGCCGTCGGCGAATGCCCGAGCTGCTTGCGGGTGCACGGCGGTAAAGGCATCACGCACTTCCAGCCCCACTTCGAACGCTTGCGGGCCGATGGCAGGCCCCAGCCACACCAGCACCTCTTCTGGCGGCAGCGCCAGCCGGTCCAGCGTGGCTTCCAGCACGCCACCCGCCAGCCCGCGCCAGCCCGCATGTGCCGCCGCCACGCGGGTGCCCGCGCGGTCGCAGAACAGCGCAGGCAGGCAATCGGCGGTCATCACGGTGCAAGCAATGCCTGGCTGGCGGGTCCAGCTGGCATCGGCCTCGGCCACCACGGCCGGGTCGGCATCCGCCACCACCAGGCCATGCACCTGCTTGAGCCAGGCCGGTTGGATGGCGAACTGTTCGCTCAGGCGGCGGCGGTTCTCGGCGACTGCGGCAGGGTCATCCCCAACATGGTCGCCGAGGTTGAAGGTTTCATAGGGCGGCAGGCTGACGCCGCCCTGACGGGTGGTGACACAGGCGCGAACCGAGGCCGGGGCCGGCCAGTCGGGGAATAGCAACGCCTGCGTCAGGTCACTCATCCGATGAAACTCTCGCGGTCCTGGTTCAACAGCGACAGCAACCAGACGAAGTCATCCGGCAGTGGCGATTCCCACTTCATGACTTCACCGGTAATCGGGTGGGCCAAGGCGAGGAAACGCGCATGCAGCGCCTGGCGCGGGAAGGTCTTGACCGCCTCGACCATGGTCGGGCTGGCAGCGGGCGGAATACGGAAGCGCCCGCCGTACGTCTGGTCGCCAACCAGCGGGAAACCCACATGGGCCATGTGCACGCGAATCTGGTGGGTACGGCCGGTTTCCAGCTTGACCCGCACATGGGTGTGCGAGCGGAAGCGCTTGAGTACGCGGTAGTGGCTGACCGCCGGCTTGCCGCCGTCGGTTACAGCCATGCGCTGGCGCATGCCGCCGTGGCGGCCGATGGGCGCATCGATCTTGCCACCGGCAGTCACCACGCCAATCACGATGCACTCGTAGATGCGGCTGACCTTGCGGGCCTGCATCTGCTCGACCAGCTTGGTCTGCGCCTGCAGGGTCTTGGCCACCACCATCAGGCCGGTGGTGTCCTTGTCCAGGCGGTGCACGATACCGGCGCGCGGCACGTTGACGATGTCTGGCACATGGTGCAGCAGCGCGTTGAGCAGGGTGCCGCTGGCATGCCCGGCCGCCGGGTGCACAACCAGCCCGGCAGGCTTGTTGATCACCAGGATGTGGTCGTCTTCGTAGACGATATCCAGTTCGATATCTTCTGCGATCCACTCGCCCTGGGCCTCTTGCTCGGCCTCCAGGGCAAGCAGAGAACCACCATGAACAAGGTCTCGAGGGCGCACGACTGCACCATCGACCGTCAGGCGGCCCTCTTTGATCCACGAAGTTAGCCGCGAACGCGAGTACTCGGCGAACAATTGGGCGGCGACCTGGTCGAGGCGTTGGCCGCCCAGTTCGGACGGTACCTCTGCGCTAAGTTGAATGATCTCGGACATGCTCGATTCGGCGGGCGCACAGCCTTTGGTTTCGGCTGCGAGCTTGTGGTTAAATACGGCTTCTTTTGTCCCGGGGTTGGCCGGGGCGCTCATCATAACAGGACGGCACCGCCCAAGACAGCGGCCGTCAAAGGGACGCAAGCCGCCATGCGAGTGAAACACCTGCTGCTGATCGCCATCCTCGGGCTTACCGCGGCCTGTTCCTCTAATAAAGAGGTCATTGACGAGAACCTCAGCGAGGCCGAACTGTACCAGCAGGCCCAGGCTGATCTGGACAACTCCAGCTACACCAGCGCCGTGAACAAGCTCAAGGCCCTGGAGTCGCGCTACCCGTTCGGCCGCTATGCCGATCAGGCGCAACTCGAGCTGATCTATGCCAACTACAAGAACTCCGAGCCCGAGGCAGCCAAATCGGCCGCCGAGCGCTTCATCCGCCTGCACCCGCAGCACCCGAACGTCGATTACGCCTACTACCTCAAGGGCCTGACTTCGTTCGACCAGGACCGTGGCCTGCTGGCGCGCTTCCTGCCGCTGGACATGACCAAGCGTGACCCGGGCGCCGCCCGCGACTCGTACAACGAGTTCGCCCAGCTGACCAGCCGTTTCCCCAACAGCCGCTACGCGCCAGACGCCAAGCAGCGCATGATCTACCTGCGCAACCTGCTGGCTTCTTACGAAATCCATGTGGCCGACTACTACCTGAGCCGCCAGGCTTATGTAGCGGCTGCCAACCGTGGCCGTTACGTGGTGGAAAACTTCCAGGAAACCCCGTCCGTCGGTGACGGCCTGGCGGTGATGGTCGAGTCGTACCAGAAGCTGCACCTGGACGAACTGGCCGCCACGAGCCTGGAAACCCTCAAGCTCAACTACCCGGACCACCCGAGCCTGGTCGATGGCGAGTTCCAGCCCAAGCAGACCGAGTCTGACGGCCGCGGCTGGCTGTCCAAGGCCACCTTGGGCCTGATCGAAACCGATACCCCGCTGCCACCAGGCGAAACCCGCGCCAACCAGGACGTGGTCAAGCAGTTCCAGGACGCGCGCGACGAGATGCCGCGAGAGCTGCTGCCTAAAGACGAGAACGGTGACCCGATCGTGCCGGAAGGCCCGAAAGAAGCCGAGAAAGACCGTTCCTGGTTCAGCTACATGACCTTCGGTCTGTTCGACTGACCCACAGCGGTAAATGAAAGGGAGGCCAGGCCTCCCTTTTTTTATGGCCGCGTCCTAGACTGTCGGCTTCTTCAACCGACAAGCTGGACATCATGGTTCGCCTACTTTTCTGGATCGCCCTGATCGCCGCCGCGTTCTGGCTGTGGCGCAAATACAAAGTCAGCCAGCAGTCGCACCCCGAGGCGAAGCTGGATGCGCCGCTGAAGATGGTGCGCTGTGCCCATTGCGGTGTGCACCTGCCCAACGACCGGGCGCTGCAGCAGGGTAATGAGTGGTATTGCAGCCAGGCCCACCTGCAGCAGGGCCCTGGCCACCAAGGCTGAACACGATGCCTGTTCAATCCTGAAACCAATTCGAAATCTGTGGGAGCGGGCTTGCCCGCGAAGCAGGCACCACGGTGTATGGCACCGGCTTCGCCGGTGTTCGCGGGCACGCCCGCTCCCACAGTTTTTATCTGCAATTTCGTGTTCCACATATCCCTCCCCGACCCTTTAACACCATTTACGACCCCTCCCCCCCGGCCAGCATTGACCCGTCCGGCCAAAATTCGCTAAATCCTATTTATCCGCATAAATATGAAAAATAGCGAAATGCTCAAACCCAAACGCAAGCGCCAGAAGCTGTCCGATGTGATCGTCGAATCAGTCAAGCGCTCGATCGTCACCGAAGCGCTGCACCCCGGCGACCGCCTGCCTACCGAGCGGGAGCTGATGGAGCATTTCGAATGTTCCAAGGGCACCGCCCGCGAAGCGCTAAAGGCACTGGAGGTAGAAGGCCTGGTCAGCACCCGCACCGGCCCGACCGGGGGTGCCTACCTGAACGAAGTGGGCACCGAGCCAGCCAGCCGCGCGCTGCGCAACTACCTGCACTTCCAGCACCTGGACGGCGAGCAGGTGTATCAGCTGCGCAAAGTCATCGAGGTAGAACTGGCGGTGTCGGTGATGGGCAAGCTGAGCGAAGCCGATTACGCCGCGCTGCAGGCCAACATCGACTTCTGCAGCGCGCCGGAAGACAGCGAAGAAGGCCAGCGTGAGCAGCGCTTGGCGGAGCTTGAATTCCACACCCTGCTGGCCAATCGCTGCCCCAACCCGTTGCTGCGTTTCATGGCGGTGTTCCTCAACGACCTGCTGCGCGACCTGGTGGTGCTGAAAAAGGCCTACCTGCCCAAGCGCCAGCAGTTCGCCGCCGCCAACATCGACTACCACAAGCAACTGCTGACCGCCTTGCGCGCCAGCGACGAACCCGCCGTACGCCGGCTGATGCACGAACACATGTGCGACGCCGAGCACCATATGACCGCGCTGGAAGGCGAGGTTGCCCGTAACTTCCTGCTGGAGTTCGATCACCACCACTGATGCGCCTGTAAAGAGGCCTGCACACAGGCCCGGCCGTACCCGCTTTGTCATTGCCACTCCTGCCTAATAACCACAAACAAGGAGTTACTCATGCAAAGACGTACCCTGCTCAAGGCAGGCCTTGCCCTGGGTGCCTTAGGTAGCCTCCCCTTGGGGGCACACCGAGCATTCGCCGACCAACCGCTGACCTTCTATGGGCTCAAGTCCATGTCGGGCGCCTTCGCCAGCTACGGCAAGTACGCCGACATGGGCTCGCGCCTGGCCATCGCCGAGCACCCACAGTTGCTCGGGCACCCGCTCAAATACAAAGTCATCGACACCGAAGGCAACGCCGGCAAGGCGGTGCGCAAGGTACAGGAAGCCATCGGCCAGGATGGCGCACGCTTTTTCCAGGGCTGCACCCTGTCGTCTTCGGCACTGGCGGTGTCCAAGGAGATCCACAAAGCCGGCGGCGTGTTCATGACGCCTGTGGGCGCCGATGAAATCACCGGCAAGGACTGCAATGCCTCAACCTTCCGCTGGTCGGTGCCCACCTATGGTGCCATCCGCGAAACCCTGGTGCCGATGAGCCGCCAACTGCCCCAGGCCAAGCGCTGGTACACCATCACCCCGCAATACGTATTCGGCGATGCCCTGCTGGACAACGCCCGCAAAGTGTTCGCCGAGCTCGGCGTAGAACACATCGGCAACAGCTATCACTCGTTGCAGGAGCAGGAATTCTCCGGCTACCTGACCAACGCCATCGCCGCCAAGCCCGACGTGCTGGTGCTGCTCAATTTCGGAAGCCAGGCCTCCAACGCCCTGCGCCAGGCAGTCAACTTCGGCATCAAGGACCGCATGAAAGTGCTGATGGTGTGGTCTGCCGGCCTCGACCAGTTCCAGGAGCTGGGCAGCGACGTGCTCGAGGGCGTGTACCTGGGCGCGCAGTACTGGCACCAGGTCGACACCCCGCTGAACAAACAGTTGGTCGCCGCCACCCGCAAGGCCTATGGCATCAACCCCAACTACCCGCTGGCCGCCGACTACATCGGCACCAAGGTGATGCTCGAGGCCATCGTCAAGGCCGGCAGCCTGGACGGGGCCGCCGTGTCTGCGGCATTGCAGGGCATGCGTTTCCAGGGCCCGACCGGCGAAGAACTGATCCGCCCGGGTGACCACCAGGTGCTCAAGGACTACTACCTGCTGCGAGGCAAGCCCCAGGGGCAGATGCGCGACGAGGACGACCTGGCCGAAGTCATCAGTTCGGGCCGCTCGTTCGTCGAGGTCGATCACACCGGTTGCGCCCTGGCCTGAAGCTGCGGCGTTAGTCACAAACACTTGTACAGGCAGCCGCCCAGCGCGCTGTCGAGGGCACGCTCATGCTCGATTTGTACCTGTTCCAACTGCTCAACGGCCTGGGCCTGGGGATGATCTACTTCCTCATCGCCGTGGGCCTGACGATCATTTTCGGCCTGCTCAACTTCGTCAACTTCGCCCACGGCGCGTTTTTCTTGCTGGGCGCCTACCTGTGCTACACCGCCGTGGCCGTCACCGGCAACTTCTGGCTGGCACTGCTGATTGCGCCACTGGTGGTGGCCGCGCTGGCCTGGGCGGTCGAGCGCCTGTTGATCAAACGCATCTACCACCTGCCACACACCTTCCAGATCCTCGTCACCCTCGGCATCGCGCTGATCATCCAGGAAGCGTCGGTGCTGATCTGGGGCCCGGTGGGCAAGAGCATTGCCGTGCCACCCGAACTGCGCGGGGTGCTGATACTCGGCGACTTCATCTACCCCTACTACCGCTTGTTCCTGATCGGCTTCGCAGCGCTGATCGGTATTGGCCTGTGGCTGCTGCTGGAACGCACCCGTTTCGGCGCATTGGTGCGGGCCGGTAGCGAAAGCACCGAAACCGTGTCGCTGTTGGGCACCAACATTTTCCGCCTGTTCTCCCTGACATTCGCCCTGGGCGTGGGCCTGGCGGGTGTGGCGGGTGTGCTGTTCGCGCCGCTACGGGGCGCCCAGCCCTTCGTCGGCCCAGAGATCCTCGGCATTGCCTTCGTGGTGGTGGTGATTGGCGGTATGGGGTCGTTCGGCGGGGCGCTGGTTGGCGGCCTGCTGGTGGGTGTGGTGCAAAGCATGATGACCAGTCTCTGGCCGCAAGGCGCCAGCCTGATGATCTATGGCGCCATGGCAGCAGTGATTCTGGTCCGTCCCTACGGCCTGTTCGGGAGAGCCTGAGATGAGCGAGAAAAACCCATTGCCAGTCGCCAAGGGCCGCGCCCCGGCACTGCTGTCGCTGGTAATTGCCAGCCTGGTGGCACTGCCGCTGTTGCTGCCATCGGCCACCCTGGCCACCGAGATCCTGATCTTTGCCATGGCCGCACTGGCCTGCAACCTGCTGCTCGGCTACACCGGACTGCTGTCGTTCGGCCAGGGCATCTTCTTTGGCGTGGGCGCCTATGGCGCAGCGCTGCTGATGATCCACCTGCAGTGGGGCATGTTCGCCGCGCTGCTTGGCGCTGCTGTGTTCGGCGCCCTCCTCGCGCTGCTGGTGGGCGCACTGGCGATCCGTCGCACGGGCATCTACTTCGTCATGCTGACCCTGGCCTTCAGCCAGATGGCCTACTTCCTGGCCTATACCCTCAGCGACTGGACCGGGGGTGACAACGGCCTGCTCGATGTGCCACGGCCGAATATCGAAATCGCCGGCCATGTGCTGGTCGACCTGGCCGACCCGCGGCACTTTTATGGATTCGTCGCGGTGCTGTTCCTGTTGATCTTCGCCGCAGCCCTGCGGGTGATCCGTTCGCCATTCGGCAGCACCCTGCTGGCCATCCGCGAAAACGAGACCCGCGCCGCCGCCATCGGCTACGACACCCGCCATTTCAAGATTCTGGTGTTCATGCTGTCGGGCGCCATCACCGGCATCGCCGGGGCGCTGTACGCCATGCTGCTGCACTTTGCGCCGCTGTCGAACATCGACCTGATGATGAGCGAGAACATCCTGATCATGACCATCGTCGGCGGCACCGGCTCACTGTTCGGCTCGCTGCTGGGCGCCGGCGCCATCGTGCTGCTGGGTGACGTGCTGTCGGAGCTTTGGCCACGCTGGCTGATGCTGCTGGGGGTGATCCTGATTCTGGTGGTGGTGTTCATGCGTGGCGGCCTGTGGGGCGGCCTGACCGAACTGGGCAAGCGCCTGCTGGCCACCCGCAATGCCCATGACAAACCCCAGGCCAAGACCAAGGAGACCCTGTGATGAGCGACTACCTCCTGGAAACCCGCCACCTGGAGCTGGCCTACGGGCCGTTCAAGGCGGTCGCGGGCGTTGACCTCAAAGTGCGAGCCGGCACCATCCACACCGTCATTGGCCCCAACGGCGCCGGCAAGACCAGCCTGTTCCACTGCCTGACCGGCGAGCGTCAGGCCACGGCCGGCAAGATCCTGTTCAATGGCCAGGACATCATTCGCAAGCCGTCCCACGGGCGGGTGGCGCTTGGCATGGCGCGTTCGTTTCAGCTCACCAGCCTGTTCCAGAACCTTTCAGTGCGCGAGAACCTGCGCCTGGCCGCCCAAGGCCGTGATGGCCTGGGCGCGCTGAACTTCTGGCGTAGTGTCGAGCACAAGCGCAGCCACTGGAACACCGCCGACCAGGTGCTGGAGCGCCTGAAACTGAGCGCCCGTGCCGAAACCCTGGCGGGCGAGCTGTCGCACGGCCAGCAAAGGGTGCTGGAAGTGGGCATGTCGATCTGCGCCAAGCCCACCCTGCTGATGCTCGACGAACCCACTTCGGGCATGGGCATCGACGACATCCCGGTGATGACCGACCTGATCCGCGACCTTGGCCGCGACCATACCGTGCTGCTGATCGAGCACAACATGAGCATTGTCATGTCGATCAGCCAGCGCATCACGGTGATGAGTCACGGCCAGATCCTGGTCGAGGGTACCCCTGAACAGGTGCGCAACGACGAGCGCGTACGCACCGCCTACCTTGGAGAGGCCGCCTGATGCTCAACGTCGATTCGATCCATTCCTACTACGACAAGAGCCATGTGCTCGAAGGTGTCTCGCTCAAGGTCGAGGCAGGCGAACTGGTAACGCTGCTGGGGCGCAACGGTGCAGGCAAGACCACCACCTTGCGCAGCATCCTCGGCATCGTCCGCCCACGGCAGGGACAGATCAGCTTCAACGGCCAGCAATTGGTCGGCCGCGAAATTTTCGATATCGCCCGGCTCGGCATTGCTCTGGTGCCGGAACACCGCGGCATTTTCCGCCAGCTCAGCGTGGAGGAGAACCTGAAGATTGCCGTGCGCAAGGCCAGTCGCTGGCAGCTGGAGGACGTGTACAGCATGTTCCCGCGCCTGAAGGAGCGTCGCCGCAACGGTGGCTTTGCCCTGTCCGGTGGTGAGCAACAGATGCTCGCTATCGCCCGCGCCCTGCTCAACGGCCCCAAGCTGCTGATCCTCGACGAGCCCACCGAAGGCCTGGCCCCGGTGATTGTCGATGAACTGGTGAAGATCCTGCGACGGATCAAGGACGAAGGGCTGTCGATCCTGCTGGTAGAGCAGAACCTGATGGTCTGCGATGCCCTTGCTGATCGCCACTATGTGCTGGAGCAGGGCCGCGTCGCTTACCAGGGCAGTGCGGCACAGTTCCGCGAGGACCCGAGCATCAAGAACCGTTACCTGGCCCTTAGCGCCTGACCCGACCGTGCTTACCTGTACCGGCCCTTTCGCGGGTAAACCCGCGCCTGCAAAGGTGTCACCACCCTCAGCCCTGCGAGGCCTTTGTAGGAGCGGGTTCACCCGCGAATAGGCCAGTACAAGCAACCCAGTAATTTCAGGAGAGATGAACCATGAACACCCGCATCGATCCCTCGCAGCACCTGCTCGGCCAAGGCCCGTTGGTCAACCGCGAACGCCTTTGGCAATCATTGATGGACCTGGCCCAACTCGGCGCCACTGCCAAGGGCGGCGTATGCCGCCTGGCCCTGACCGACCTCGACCGCCAGGCTCGCGACCTGTTCGTCCACTGGTGCGAAGAGGCCGGCTGCACGGTCAGCGTCGACGCCATCGGCAATATCTTCGCACGCCGCCCCGGGCGCAACCCTGCCCTGCCGCCGATCATGACCGGCAGCCACATCGACACCCAACCCACCGGCGGCAAGTTCGATGGCTGCTACGGCGTCATGGCCGGCCTCGAAGTGATGCGTACGCTCAACGACCTGCACCTGACCACCGAGGCCTCGCTGGAAGTGGTGGTATGGACCAACGAAGAAGGTTCGCGCTTCCCGCCCTGCATGATGGGCTCGGGCGTGTTTGCCGGTAAGTTCGGCCTGCAGGAAACCCTGGACAAGGTAGACGACCAAGGCCTGTCGGTTGGCGCGGAACTACAGCGCATCGGTTACGCCGGCGCGCGCCTGCCTACCGGGCATGCCGTGGGCGCCTACTTCGAAGCACATATCGAACAAGGCCCGGTGCTGGAAGACCAACGCACCACCATCGGCGTGGTCCAGGGCTGCCTGGGGCAGAAATGGTTCGACCTGGTACTGACCGGTGTCGAGGCGCATGCTGGCCCCACGCCCATGCACCTGCGCAAGGACGCATTGGTCGGCGCTGCCGAGGTGGTGGCTGCGGTCAACCGCGTCGCTCACGCGCACCAGCCACATGCCTGTGGCACGGTCGGCTGCCTGACCTTGCACCCAGGCTCTCGCAACGTTATCCCCGGCCAGGTGCACATGACCATCGACCTGCGCCACCTCGACCCTGGGCACCTCGACGCCATGGTCAGCGAAGTGCGCGCAGCCATCGAAACCAGCACGGTGAAACATGGCCTGAGCTATCAGCTGACCCCGACAGCCGACTTCCCGCCGCTGTACTTCGCCGAGCAGTGCGTGGATGCCGTGCGCCAAGGGGCGCGCGCGCTGGGCCTGAGCCACATGGATATCGTCAGCGGCGCCGGTCACGATGCGATCTTCCTCGCTGAACTGGGCCCGGCCGGGATGATCTTCGTGCCATGCGAAGGTGGCATCAGCCACAACGAAATCGAAAATGCCGCGCCCCAGGACCTGGCCGATGGCTGCGACGTCCTGTTGCGCGCCATGTTCCAGGCCGCCAACCCGGGAGCCCGTTAAGATGACCCAGAAAACCGCGATTGGCGAACTCACCGCCGCCGAACTGCTTGAACTGTACCAGCGCCGCCAGCTGTCACCCGTCGAGGTGGTCGACGATGTGCTGGCGCGCATCGACCTGCATAACCCGGCGGTCAACGCCTACTGCCATGTGGATGACGAGGGTGCCCGCGCCGCCGCCCGCGCCAGCGAACAACGCTGGCAGCGCGGCCAGCCCTGTGGCCGACTGGATGGCGTACCCGCCTCGATCAAGGACCTGACCCTGACCCGCGGCATGCCTACCCGCAAGGGCTCGCGTACGACCTCGGGTACCGGGCCATGGGAGGTCGATGCGCCCGTCTCTGCGTTCATGCGTGAAGCCGGTGCAGTGCTGGTGGGCAAGACCACCACGCCAGAGTTTGGCTGGAAAGGCGTGACCGACAACCCGCTGTACGGCATTACCCGCAACCCGTGGGATACCAGGCTGACTGCTGGGGGGTCGTCTGGCGGTGCAGCAGCAGCAGCCGCGCTAAATCTGGGGGTGCTGCATCAGGGCAGCGATGCCGGTGGTTCGATTCGCATCCCCTGCGCATTTACCGGCACCTTCGGCATCAAACCGACCTTCGGCTATGTGCCGCAATGGCCGGCCAGCGCCATGACCGTGCTGTCGCACCTGGGGCCGATGACGCGTACCGTGGACGACTCGGTGCTGATGCTCGACTGCGTAGCGCGCCCCGATGCCCGCGACGGTTTGGCCGGCGCACCCCGGCAGGCGCCGTGGCTCAGCCAGCAGCAAGATCTGAGCGGCCTACGCATCGCCTACAGTGCCAATTTCGGTTACGTGCAGGTCGACCCACAGATCCAGGCACTGGTGGCGCAAGCGGTGCAGCGCCTGGCGCGGCTGGGTGCGCAGGTAGAGGAAGTGGACCCGGGCTTCAGCGACCCGCTGGAAACCTTCAATACCCTGTGGTTTGCCGGTGCGGCGCGGTTGGCCAGTGCCTTGAGCGATGAGCAGAAAGCGTTGCTTGACCCGGGGCTGCGCTGGATTGCCGAACAAGGTGCACAGATCAGCCTTGGCGAATACACCCAGGCGCTTGAGGCACGGGCAGAATTGATTGCGAAGATGAATGCATTTCATCAGCGATATGACGTGCTGGTATCGCCGATGCTGCCGTTGGTGGCGTTCGAAGCCGGACACAACGTGCCGCCTGGGTCGGGGATGGCGCAATGGATGGAGTGGACGCCGTTCAGCTATCCGTTCAACCTGACCCAACAGCCGGCAGCCTCGGTGCCCTGCGGGTTTACCCGCGAAGGGTTGCCGGTGGGCCTGCAGGTGGTGGCCGGGCGCTTTGCCGATGAGCAAGTGCTGCGGGTGTGCAAGGTGTATGAGCAGCATTATCCGAGCCGGCACCTGCAAGCACCGATTACTGGCTGAAATCTGTATTGGCTTCTGCGGCCCTTTCGCGGGTGAACCCGCTCCTACACGCACCGATTACTGGCTGAAATCTGTGTTGGCTTCTACGGCCCTTTCGCGGGTGAACCCGCTCGTGCAGGAGCGGGTTTACCCGCGAAGAGGTCCTCAGCCCAAACGCCCTTCTGGCGCATACGGCGCCGGGTCGATAATCGGCTCGGCCCCTGTCAGCAAATCGGTAAACAGCTGGCACGAAGCCGGCGCCAGCACCAGCCCATTGCGATAATGCCCGCAGTTCAGCCACAACCCTTCATGCCCCGGCACAGGCCCAATGTAAGGGATGCCTTCTGGCGACCCCGGCCGCAGTCCCGCCCAGTGCGCCACCACTGTGGCGCCTTCAAGCTCAGGCAACAACTCCACTGCCGATGCCTTCAGGCTTTCCAGAGCATCCCCGGTCGGGGTCTTGTCATACCCGGCATGCTCCAGCGTGCTCCCCACCAGAATGTGCCCGTCACGTCGCGGGATTGCATAGCGCCCCTTGGCCAGCACCATGCTCGGCAAGAAGTCTTCTGCGCACTTGAACAGGATCATCTGGCCCTTCACGGGCTCCACCGGCAGTTCAAGGCCAAGGGTACGCAACAGGTCGCCACTCCAGGCGCCTGCGCTGAGCACAACCTCATCCGCCGCCAGTACGCCATCAGCCGTCTGTACACCAGCCACGCGCCCCTTTTCCTGCACGAAGCCGGTGATCTGGCAGTGTTCGCGCAAGCTCACGTTCGGCAGCGCCAGCAACGCCGCCTTCAGCGACTTGACCAAGCGCGGGTTGCGCACATTGGCCACGCCAGCCATGTAGATGGCGTGCTTGAAGCCCGGGCCCAGCACCGGCACCGCATCGTAGGCCGCGGAAATATCCACGGCACTCAGCGGCCGCTGCTCGCGCGCGGCCCAGGCCAATGCTTCGGCCTCGTCGTCCAGGTCGAGCCAGTACAGCCCGGTGGTGTGAACTTCGGGGTCGACCCCGGTGCTGGCGAACAGACGCTCGCCCAGCTGTGGATAAAAGTCCTGCGACCAGTGCGCCAGAGCGGTCACGGCGGGGCTGTAACGCCACGGGTACAACGGCGAGACAATGCCTCCGCCAGCCCAGGACGACTCTCGGCCAACCTCGCCCTGATCGCACACCACCACCTGGCCGACCTTGGCTGCCAGGTTGAATGCCGTCAGCAGGCCAATCACCCCGCCACCAACCACCACTACTTGCTTGCTCATCTGTCGATCCAACACCTGAAGTAAAACCGCGATGCACCGGGCATCATTGAACCTTCAACTTCCCCAACAGTGCGGGCCGTGCTCAACGGCGCCCGGATTGTGCTGCACGCCAGCCTGGTCGAGCTGGAAATCGCCACAGCCATCCTGCGCCATCAGCCCATGCGGTAGCCGCCGGGCGCGCAGCGTGAAGGTGTCACTGCCGCGCTGGGCCTGCAGGCTGTAGTAGCGGGTACCTTCGGGCAAGACCAGGTCGCCCTCGGCGTATTGGCCAGTGCGCACGCGGTGGCGCTCAAGGCGCAGGGCGGCATCATGCAGCAGGCCAACCACTTCGCTGCGCGCGGCTCGCCGAAGCTGGTCGCTGTAACTGGGGTAGGCAATGGCTGCCAGAATGCCGGTCACGGCCAGCACAATCAACAACTCGATCAG
This sequence comes from Pseudomonas sp. yb_5, assembly GCF_043103865.1. Classification (NCBI taxonomy): domain Bacteria; kingdom Pseudomonadati; phylum Pseudomonadota; class Gammaproteobacteria; order Pseudomonadales; family Pseudomonadaceae; genus Pseudomonas; species Pseudomonas sp. yb_5. The sequence goes on along the minus strand of NZ_JBICKE010000106.1, from coordinate 13,854 downwards.
GCTCAAGCCTTGCTGCATGTCAGTCTCCTCGCAATCTTTGCCGCCAGGTGATGCGTTGGGTTTGATTGCCGGCCACGGCGTAGACCGCTTCCAGCACATGCCGTGAGCGGCTTTGCTTGCTGACGGCGGTAATCCGGAACAGGCTAACCGGCTGCCCTTCGGGCATGTGCGCGGCACGTGTGCTGACACCCAGGTTCTGCAGTTGGAAAAAGCCGGTCTGGGTACCTTGCCACTGCCCAACCAGATCGTGCGGCCTGGGCGGTGGCAGGCACGCGATACAAACGTCAGGGGGCGCCCGTTCAAGTTCGCGTACCCCAGCCAGCAAAGTGGCCTCAGCCTCTTCCAGCGCCATCAGGCCATCGCTCAGGTAGCCGGTCATCCGCGTTTCCACCAGCGCGTCGCGCAGGGCAGATGTGGCAAGCAGGCCCAGCAGGACGCTCAGGACCAAGGCCAGTAGAAGAACCACGCCACGCTGGTGAGTCATGAAGCGGGGACCGGGTTGCGGATTGCGACGCTCAACTCATGGCGCTGCTGAACCTTGAGCGTGGGTTCGTAAAGCGTCAGGCTGATATCCACCCGTTCCCCCCCCACCATCTGCACACGCTCTACACGCATCGCCTGCACATTATCAACCAACGGTTGAAATTTGCTGTTTCCGCGTTTGAACCTCAGCTTATCGCCCTGGAACTGGTAGACATACCTGCTGACCGGGTACACCAGTGGGTCCCCAGCCTTGCGCGCTGCATCGACAGACGCTTTGGTCAGGCAATCGGTGTGCAGAAACCAGTCAGGTCGGCCAGCTTGCCCAGGCAACTCCGCCACGATCAGGCTGAGGGTGGACGCTTCGATCACCAAGGGGCGAGCGAAGACCTGCTGTAATGCCGGGTCATCGAAATCGGAAGGTCTCAGGCGCAAACAGCCAAACATGCCGGCCATGCGAATATCCTGGGCCATGCGCAGCAACGCCTGCCGCGCCTCATCCTGCATGCGCAGCGCAGTACTTTGCAGGCGCCAGGCCTGGTGAGCCGATGCAAAGAGCTGATTGGCGGCCGCCAACAACATCAACCCGATCGTCAGCGCCAACATCAGCTCAACCAAACCCAAACCACGTTGGCCGCGCCTCATCGACGCCCCCGTTCATGCTCGCTGTGCGCCGCCATTGCCGCCTGCCCATTGCGACGCGCACTGTCCACAGCCTGCAAGGCCTGCAGTTGCAGCCCCGCTGCGGCGAACATACCCACGGCCACGACCACAACCGCCAACAGCACTTCCAGAAGCGTCATGCCCCCTTGCCTTTCGTGCATCCCTGCACCTCCTGCGACTTTTCCCGTCATTGCTTTCAACTTGGGCGACTGGACCTCTTGTCCAGCCGCCAGGAAGCTATAGCCAAGCACGTCCAGGGAGGAATGCACGGTGAAGCAACGCGGCGTAACACTGATACAAATGATGTCGGCCTTGGCCGTGGCGGTCTTGCTGACCCAACTGGGCATGCCGGCCTACGCCAGAATGAGCGATGACCTACACCGGGCGGCGGCTGCCCGTGATCTGGCGCAGGCGCTGCGCAGTGCACGCAGCCATGCCATGCTGCAAGGCCAGCCGGTGCTGGTGCTGGCGCTGGACGGTAATTGGGGGAATGGTTGGCGGGTAGTGCTGGAGCATAACCGGCAGGTGCTGCGCGAACAGCGCCTTTCAAAGCCGCTGAAAATAACCAGCAACCGCGGTGAGCAGTTCAAATTCAGTGCGCTGGGCGTGCCAATGATGTCGGGCAACGGCTGGTTGGGCGCAACACTGGAAATATGCGAACGCGCCGCTGCTCGCAGCCGAAATCAGGTGGCGCTGGCATCAAGCGGCAGAGTCAGGTTGCTTACGGAGGACCAGAGCAATGACCGCTGCTAGCGCGGTCATTGCAGGAGCGGTCTTGTGTCGCGAAGGGGCTGCAAAGCAGCCCCTGCATTGGCGGTGGTGCTGCCCGTCAGATCAGCGAGCGAACCCGCAGCTCTTTGGGCATTGAAAAGGTGATGTTCTCTTCGCGCCCGTCCAGCTCTTCAGCGCCAGTGGCGCCCCAGGCCTTGAGCTGTTCGATCACGCCACGCACCAGCACTTCGGGCGCAGAAGCACCGGCGGTGATGCCGATCCGCGCGGCCTGGTCAAACCAGCCGCGTTGCAGGTCCTCGGCACCGTCGATCAGGTAGGCCGGGGTGCCCATGCGCTCAGCCAACTCGCGCAAACGGTTGGAGTTGGAACTGTTCGGGCTGCCCACCACCAGCACCACGTCGCTCTCGCCGGCCAGTTGCTTGACGGCATCCTGGCGGTTCTGGGTGGCGTAGCAGATGTCGTCCTTGCGCGGGCCACCGATGTTCGGGAAACGCGCACGCAGAGCATCGATGACGCGGCTGGTGTCGTCCATCGACAGTGTTGTCTGGGTGACGAAAGCCAGGTGGTCCGGGTCGCGCACCTGCAGGTTGGCCACATCTTCCTCGTCTTCGACAAGGTAGATGGCGCCGCCGTTGCTGGCATCGTACTGGCCCATGGTGCCTTCGACTTCCGGGTGCCCTTCGTGGCCGATGAGAATGCACTCACGGCCATCGCGGCTGTACTTGGCCACTTCGATGTGAACCTTGGTCACCAGCGGGCAGGTGGCATCGAACACTTTCAAGCCACGGCCAGCAGCTTCCTGGCGCACAGCCTGGGAAACACCGTGGGCACTGAAGATGACGATGACATCGTCCGGCACCTGGTCCAATTCTTCGACAAAGATGGCGCCGCGGTTACGCAAGTCTTCCACCACGAACTTGTTGTGCACCACTTCGTGACGCACATAGATCGGCGGGCCGAAGACTTCCAGCGCGCGGTTGACGATCTCGATCGCCCGGTCGACCCCGGCGCAGAAGCCGCGAGGGTTGGCGAGTTTGATTTGCATGCTCGGCTCCAGGCTTACAGGGCCTTCACCTCGAGGATCTCCACCTCGAAGGTCAGGGTCTTGCCAGCCAGTGGGTGATTGAAGTCGATGGTGACCTGGTCGTCATCGAACGCTTTGACCACACCCGGCAGCTCGGTGTTGGCGGCGTCGTTGAAGATGATCAGCAGCCCTTCGGACAACTCCATGCCTTCGAAGTTGGACCTCGGCATGACCTGCACGTTCTGCGGGTTAGGCTGTCCGAAGGCGTTCTCCGGGGCCACTGCCACGGTGCGCTTGTCACCAGCCTTGAAGCCGAACAGGGCGTTTTCAAAGCCCGGCAGCAGGTTGCCATCACCCACTTTGAAGGTGGCCGGGGCTTTATCGAACGTGCTGTCGACGGTATCGCCATTTTCCAGGTGCAGCGCGAAGTGCAGGGTGACTTCGGTGTTCTGGCCGATACGGGTGTCAGTCATGGACCGGATCCTCAGACTTCTTGCTCTTGAACATATCCAGCGCCAGCATCACCGCACCAACGGTGATGGCGCTGTCGGCCACGTTGAAGGCCGGGAAGTAATGGCGGTTCTGCCAGTGCACCAGGATGAAGTCGACCACATGGCCCAGCACGATGCGGTCGTACAGGTTGCCAATCGCCCCACCCAGCACCAGCGCCAGCGCCACGGCCAGCCAGGTCTCGTTGCGCCCCAGGCGCTTGAGCCACACCACCAGCACCGCGCTGACCACCACGGCGATCAGGGCGAACAACCAGCGCTGCCAACCCGCACCGTCAGCCAGGAAGCTGAACGCAGCACCGGTGTTGTAGGCCAGGGTCCAGCTGAAGTAGTCAGGAATGACCACGATCTGCTGGTACATGGTCAGGGTGTTGTTGAAGTACAGCTTGGTGGCCTGGTCGACGACCAGGACCAGCAAGCTCAGCCACAGCCATGCAAGGCGCCCGAAGCGCCCCGCTGCAGGGTTAGGCATAGTGGCGTACCTCACCCGAGCCGGTCAGGTTGTCGACGCAACGGCCGCAGATTTCCGGGTGTTCCGGGTGGCTGCCAACATCGGCGCGGAAGTGCCAGCAACGGCCGCACTTGGTGTGGCCGGACTTGACCACTTTCAGCTTGAGGCCTTCGACCTCAGTGGCTACGGCTTCGGCCGGCGCCTGTGCGAATGGCACCACGCTGGCGGCCGAGGTGATCAGCACGAAGCGCAGCTCGTCGCCGAGCTTGCCCAGGTCGGCACTCAGGCCTTCGTCGGCGTACAGGGTAACTTCAGCCTGCAGGTTGCCACCAATGACCTTGGCGGTACGCTGGTTTTCCAGCTCTTTGTTCACCGATGCCTTCACCGCCATCACGCGGTCCCAGTAAGCGCGGCCCAGTTCGGTGCCTTCCGGCAGCTCGCTCAGGCCTTCGTACCAGCCGTTGAGCATCACCGACTCGTTGCGCTCGCCCGGCAGGTACTGCCAGATTTCGTCGGCGGTGAATGCCAGGATCGGCGCGATCCAGCGCACCAGCGCTTCGCTGATGTGGTACAGCGCAGTCTGGCAGGAACGGCGGGCGACACTGTTGGCGCCGGTGGTGTACTGGCGGTCCTTGATGATGTCGAGGTAGAAGCCGCCCAGCTCCTGTACGCAGAAGTTGTGCACTTTGGAGTAGACGTTCCAGAAACGGTACTCACTGTAGTGCTCTTCCAGCTCGCGTTGCAGCAGCAGGGTACGGTCCACGGCCCAGCGGTCCAGCGCCAGCATGTCTTCCGGGGCCAGCAGGTCGCGGGCCGGGTCGAAGCCGGACAGGTTGGACAGCAGGAAGCGTGCGGTATTGCGGATACGCCGGTAGGCGTCGGCACTGCGCTGCAGGATCTGCTCGGAAACGGCCATTTCACCGGAATAGTCGGTGGCCGAAACCCACAGGCGCAGGATATCGGCACCCAGGGTGTTGTTGACCTTCTCCGGTTCGATGGTGTTGCCCAGCGACTTGGACATCTTGCGGCCGTTTTCATCCACGGTGAAGCCGTGGGTCAGCAGCTCGCGATATGGCGCATGGTTATCGATGGCACAACCGGTCAGCAAGGAAGAGTGGAACCAGCCGCGGTGCTGGTCCGAACCTTCCAGGTACAGGTCGGCGCGCGGGCCGGTAGTGTGGCCAATGTCGTGCGAGCCACGCAGCACATGCCAGTGGGTGGTGCCCGAGTCGAACCACACGTCGAGGGTGTCGGCGATCTTGTCGTACTGGTCGGCTTCAGCACCCAGCAGTTCAGCGGCGTCCAGCTTGAACCAGGCCTCGATGCCTTGCTGCTCGACACGCTTGGCCACTTCCTCCATCAGCTCGACAGTGCGTGGATGCAGCTCGCCGGTCTGCTTGTGCAGGAAGAACGGGATCGGCACACCCCAGTTGCGCTGACGCGAGATGCACCAGTCCGGGCGGTTGGCGATCATCGCGTGCAGGCGCGCCTGGCCCCAGGCCGGAACGAACTTGGTGTCTTCGATGGCTTTAAGCGCACGCTCACGCAGCGGCTCGCCGGTGGTCGGCTGCTTGTCCATGCCCACGAACCACTGCGCGGTGGCGCGGTAGATCAGCGGGGTCTTGTGGCGCCAGCAGTGCATGTAGCTGTGGCTGATGGTTTCGGTGTGCATCAGCGCACCGACTTCGCTCAGCTTCTCGACGATGGCCGGGTTGGCCTTCCAGATGAACTGGCCACCGAAGAAGGGCAGCGAATCGACATACACGCCGTTGCTCTGCACCGGGGTGAGGATGTCGTCATTGACCATGCCGTAGCGCTTGCAGGTGACGAAGTCGTCTTCACCGTAGGCTGGCGAGGAATGCACCACGCCGGTACCGGCGCCCAGCTCGACGTAGTCGGCCAGGTAGATTGGCGACAGGCGATCGTAGAACGGATGGCGGAAGTTGATCAGTTCCAGCGCCGAACCTTGGGCGGTGGCCAGGACCGAGCCTTCCAGGTTGTAGCGTTTCAGGCACGACTCGACCAGCTCTTCAGCCAGCACCAGCAGGCGCTCGCCGGTGTCGACCAGGGCGTACGTGAACTCCGGGTGGATATTCAGGGCCTGGTTGGCCGGGATGGTCCACGGGGTGGTGGTCCAGATCACGATGGCGGCCGGCTTGGCCAGCGAGGCCAGGCCGAAGGCGGCGGCGAGCTTGGCGTCATCGGCAACCGGGAAGGCCACGTCGATGGTCTGCGACTTCTTGTCGGCGTACTCGACTTCCGCTTCAGCCAGCGCCGAACCGCAGTCAAAGCACCAGTTCACCGGCTTCAGGCCCTTGAACACGAAGCCTTGCTTGACCATTTCGGCCAAGGCGCGGATTTCACCGGCCTCGTTGGCGAAGTTCATGGTCTTGTATGGGTTGTCCCAGTCACCCAGTACGCCCAGGCGGATGAACTCGGTCTTCTGCCCTTCGATCTGGTCGGCAGCGTACTCGCGGCACAGCTCGCGGGTACGATCAGCGGAAAGGTGCTTGCCGTGGGTAACCTCGACCTTGTGCTCGATCGGCAGGCCGTGGCAGTCCCAGCCTGGCACGTACGGCGCATCGAAGCCGGCCAGGGTCTTGGAACGGACGATCATGTCCTTGAGGATCTTGTTCAACGCATGACCGATATGAATCTTGCCGTTGGCATAGGGCGGGCCGTCGTGCAGGACGAACTTGGGACGATCCTTGCCAATTTCGCGCAGCTTCTGGTACAGGCCAATGCTGTCCCAGCGCTGCAGGATCTGCGGTTCGCGCTGAGGCAGGCCGGCCTTCATGGGGAAGGCGGTGTCCGGAAGGTTAAGCGTGGCTTTGTAGTCGGTCATTTCAGGCTCTTCGTTAGCGGTTGAGCGTGCCAATGTGCACGTGCGGCGGCGATATCCGCATCGATCGCCGACTTCAGCGCCTCCAGGGAGGCGAATCGCTGCTCTTCACGCAGCTTGTGGTGGAACTCCACCGTCAGGCGCCGGCCGTAAAGATCGCCGGCAAAGTCCAGAAGATGAATCTCCAGGTGCGGGCGCCCATCACCGGCAACGGTGGGGCGCACGCCGATATTGCCGACACCCGGCCAAGACTTGCCGTCGATCACGATGCTGGCCAGGTATACCCCGGACAGCGGCACGCGGCGGCGCTTGAGCTGGATGTTGGCGGTTGGTGTGCCGAGCTGGCGGGCCAGCTTCTGGCCGTGCAGCACGCGGCCTGTAATGCGGTACGGGCGGCCCAGCAGGTGTTCGGCCAGCTCGAAGTCGCCCTCGGACAAGGCCTTGCGCACTTCGGTGCTGCTGACCCGCAGGCCATCCTGGATGACCGTGTTGGCGGCCTCGACGGTAAAGCCGTACGCGTTGCCGGCCTCGACCAGGAAAGCGAAGTCGCCAGCGCGATCGCAGCCGAAGCGGAAGTCATCGCCCACTTCGAGATGACGCACGCCCAGACCGTCGACCAGAATGGCCTTGACGAAGGCATCGGCGCTGAGCTTGCTCAGACGCTGGTTGAACGCCAGGCACAGCACCCGGTCGATGCCTTCGGTCGCCAGCAGCTCGATCTTGTCGCGCAGCCGAGCCAGGCGTGCCGGCGCGGTATCGGGTGCGAAGTACTCGCGTGGTTGCGGTTCGAAGATCACCACGCAGGTCGGCAGGCCCAAGGCCTGACCGCGCTCGCGCAGGCGCGCCAGGATTGCCTGGTGGCCGCGGTGAACCCCGTCGAAGTTGCCAATGGTGGCGACACAGCCCCGGTGCTCGGGGCGCAGGTTGTGAAGACCTCGAACCAGCTGCATAACGCGCTTCTTGCTCATAAAGTGGCCGATTATAACCACACCCGGGCGCTGGTGACAGGCAGCAGCGCCCAAGGGCGGCGTGGAATGCGAAAAACCGACGCCTGACCCGCCCAAAGCCTCAGTGCAAGGCCTTGCGAGCGAAATGCCGGGGCCGGAAGCCGCACAGGTACAGGCAGCCAAAATACGTCACGACACCCGCCAGGATCAGCGCCCCAAGCCGCAGGAAGCGCTCAAGCATGATGCCCTGCTCCCAGGCCGGCATATAATGCATGCCCGCCAGCAGTACTGCCGACATCAGTGCCACCGCCAACACAAGCTTGAGCAGGAACACTGCCCAGCCTGGCTGAGGCTCGAACAGCTGCTGACTGCGCAGCTTCCAGAACAGCAAACCGGCATTCAGGCAGGCACCGAGGCTGATCGCCAATGCCAGGCCGGCATGTGCAAGCGGGCCGACCAGGGCAAGGTTGAACAGCTGGGTGCAGACCAGGGTAAAGACTGCGATCTTCACCGGCGTGCGGATATTCTGCTGCGCGTAGAAGCCAGGTGCCAGTACCTTGATCAGAATGATCGCCAGCAAGCCCACGGAATAGGCGATCAGCGCTCGCTGGGTCATTGCCGCATCAAACGCGCTGAACTTGCCATATTGAAACAAAGCAACGGTCAGCGGTTCGGCAAGAATGGCCAAAGCCAGTGTGCAGGGCAGCACCAGCAAGAAGCACAGGCGCAGGCCCCAGTCGAGAATCCGGGAGTACTCCTCGCGATCCTTGTTGGCGTAGGTCTTGGCCAGGGTGGGCAGCAGGATGGTGCCCAGGGCCACGCCCAGCACGCCCGAAGGCAGCTCCATGAGGCGGTCGGCGTAGTACATCCACGACACCGAGCCGGCCACCAGGAAGGAGGCAAAGATGGTGTTGATGATCAGCGAGATCTGGCTCACCGACACCCCCAGGATCGCCGGCAGCATCTGCTTCAGTACCCGCCACACACCTGCGTCCTTGAGATTCAGACGCGGCAGCACGAGCATGCCGATCTTCTTCAGCGCTGGCAGCTGGTACAGCAACTGCGCCAGGCCACCCGCCAGCACGCCCCAGGCCAACGCCATGATTGGCGGGTTGAAGTACGGCGTCAGCAACACGGCGAAGGCGATCATCGCCACGTTCAGCAGGGTGGGCGTAAAGGCCGGCACCGAAAAGCGGTTCCAGGTATTGAGGATCGCGCCGGCCAGGGAAGACAGCGAGATCAGGAATATATAAGGAAACGTCACCCGCAACAGGTCGGTGGTCAGCTCGTATTTTTCGGTGCTGTCGACAAAACCCGGGGCAGTCGCCCACACCACCCACGGTGCAGCGAGGATGCCGATGGCGGTCACCAGGGCCAGCACCAGGGTCAGAAGGCCGCTGACATAGGCAATGAAGGTTCGCGTCGCCTCCTCGCCCTGCTGGGTCTTGTACTCGGCCAGAATCGGCACGAAGGCCTGGGAGAATGCACCTTCGGCGAAGATGCGCCGCAACAGGTTGGGCAGTTTGAACGCGATGAAGAAGGCGTCGGTAGCGACACCAGCACCGAAGATACGGGCCAGGATGGTGTCGCGAACAAAGCCCAGCACCCGCGAAATCATGGTGATCGAGCTTACTGCAGCCAGGGATTTGAGCAGGTTCATCGAAAAGATTCACGCCAATGACAGAGGACGCTGCCAGACAGCGTCCGAATGTGCGATACTCCCGCGCCTTCGCAGGGGAGCCAAAAATTCCCGAGTGTACAGGTCGCGCAGCAGAAAGGAATCTTTCCTACCTGTTGGCGCACCGCTCGGCGGAACCTTGCAGGTGGCCTTGACATCCGCTCGACTGATCGGCATGATTCGCGGCCTATTTTGTTTGCTATTTACCTAAAGTCTTTCGAGGAGCTCGACGGTGGCCAACACACCTTCCGCCAAGAAACGTGCAAAACAGGCTGAGAAGCGTCGCAGCCACAACGCCAGCCTGCGTTCCATGGTTCGCACCTACATCAAGAATGTAGTCAAAGCCATCGACGCAAAAGACGCCGAAAAAGCGCAAGCCGCTTACGTTCTGGCTGTACCTGTAATCGACCGTATGGCCGACAAGGGTATCATCCACAAGAACAAGGCTGCTCGTCACAAAGGCCGTCTGAATGGCCACATCAAGGCGCTGAAAGAAGCTGCAGCTGCCTAAGCGACGTGCAAGTCGAAAAGCCGACCCTAGGGTCGGCTTTTTGTTGCCTGCGATTTATGCTTGCAGGCACAGCTCCATGTGGGACTCGATCTCTGTGGGAGCGGCCTTGTGTCGCGAAAGGGCCGCGGAGCAGCCCCGGCAATCTCAGCTTCTGCGCTGAAACCGAGGGGCCGCTACGCGCCCCTTTCGCGACGCAAGGCCGCTCCCACAAAAAAGCGGGGCCGCGCTTGGCGGCCCTACTTTTAAATCACTTGGCAATCTGAATCTTCGGTGCCCACTGCAGCCATTCATCCTCGGCCTTGTCGAACAAGGCAAAGGTCTGCCGCGGCCGTGCCGGGTTACCCATCTGCTCGCCATCTGGCGTTGCGAAGGCGATACCGCCATCGACCAGGGTTTCCACCGACTCGGTATGCACTGTAGCCCCCTTGAACAGCCCCCAGTCGAAACCGAAACCACTGCTGTTCCAGAAGCGGCTACCGCTGCGCACCAAGGCGGCATAGCGCGGCTCGATGAGGATATGAATCAGCACGCGGTCAGCGCTCTGGCCCAGCTCGAAGCCTGTCACCTTGCCCACCTTGACCTCACGATAAGTAACCGGCACACCCGGCTTGATCGAGCCGCGGCGTGGCGCACTGAGCGTCAATGGCAGGCCAACCTCTGGCCCTGCTACCTGCGGGGCGTCGGCCAAAGCGATGAAGTCGCGCTGTGGCCCACGGTTCTTCGCTGCAGGCTGCACTTCCAGGTACTGCCCACCAATCAAGGTGTCGAGGTTTTCAGTGCGCACCAGGCCCAGGGCCGGCTTGACCACCCAGAACTGCGTACCGGCACGGGCAATACGATCCGCCGCTTCGGTAATCCGCGCCCGCAGCAGCACCGCCTGCAGGTCATCGGTGAGGTCGACGCTCTCGATACTGCCCACATCCAGGCCGCGGAAGCGGATGGCCGTGCCCGGCTTCAGGCCATCGGCACGCTCTACACGGATGGTGATCAACGTACCCGCACGGTTTACCGCTTCCTGGCTGTCATGCAGGCGGAAGCGTGGAATGTGTCGCTTCAGCGGTACATCGGGCCGTGGCGTATCGAACGCAATACCGCCGGCCATCAGTGTTTGCAGCGACTCACTCTTGATCTTGATGCCCGACAGGCCGCCGGTCAGGGTGATCCCACTGACATTCCAGAAGCGCGACGAACCATTGACCAGCGTCTCGTACTCCTTCTCGATATGCACACCGATCAGGATGCGGCTGCTGTTACGGGCGAACTGATAGCTCTGCACGCTACCCACCTTCACCTGGCGATACATCACCGGGCTGCCGATTTCCAGCGAACCCAAGGTGTCGGCGAACAACACCATGTGCAGGCCCGGCGCCTTGAGGTCGAGCGGCGGCGCCTTGGCACGCGCCTCGAACTCACGCTCTGGCCGTGCGCCCTTCTCACCTGGACGAATGGCGATGTAGTTACCTTTGACCAGCGCTTCCAGGCCAGTGATTCCCGCCAGGGAAATCGACGGCTTGACCACCCAGAACTGCGTCCCCTCTACCAGGTAGTCCTCGGCCAGCGGGTCGAGTGTCAGCTCAGCCGAAGCGCTGGCCAGGTTGTCTTCCATCTTCAGGGCTTTCAGCGAGCCCACCTGGATGCCTTTGTACATGACGGGCGTGCGACCCGCCTGCAGCCCCTCATAATCGTTCAGCTTCACTTTTACCCGGATACCCGCCTGGGCGGCATCGAAGTCCTCGTACAGGCGGAACGGCAGGCTCGGATCGGTGGGTGGGCTGTCCTTGCGGTACTCCGGCGTGGCGAAGGCGATACCACCCGCCACAATGCTCGACAACGACTCACTGCGCACTTTCACACCCGAAAGTGAAGCATCGATGCTGACACCGCTGGCGTTCCAGAAACGCGTGTGCTTACGCACCAGGCTGGCGTAGGCCGGCTCGATGAAGACTTTCACCTCTACGGTGCTCTGGTCCTCGGACAGGCGGTAGCTTTTCACCCGGCCAACCTGAATCTGCTTGTAGAACACCGGGCTGTCCCGGTTGAGCGAGCCCAGCCTGTCGGCCTTGAGGGTCAGGTGCAGGCCTGGTTCCGAGTCCGAGAGCGGTGGCGCCACCTCCAATGCAATGAAGCGCTTGGTACGCTCCCCCTCCCCCGGACTAACGGCGATGTAGTTACCCGACACCAGTGTTTCAAGGCCAGATATACCGGCCAGACTGACACTCGGCTTCACCAGCCAGAAACGCGTGCCTTTGTTCAGATGGGGCTCGGCGGCTTTGTTCATCTCGATGGTGGCGATCACCCCCTGCGTGTCGCCCTTGGCGTCGAGCACCAGGCTTTTCACCTTGCCAACTGGCATCCCCTTGTAGATGACCTCGGTCTTGTTGGCGACGATACCCTCTCCCGACTCGAAGCGGACTTCAATTTCCACGCCAGCGTCGCGGTAGGCCTGCCACGCGAGCCAGCCACCGATCATCAGTGCAATCAAAGGCAGGATCCAGATGGCCGACCAGTTCGAGGCTGGGCGGGTTTTAGCCGTTGGCAGGTCACTCATGGTCGTCATCCGACTCCGTGTTATCCCAAATCAGTCGGGGATCGAAAGTTAAAGCGGCAAGCATTGTCAGGATCACCACAGTTGCGAAGGCGACAGCGCCCAGGTTGGCTTCGACACTGGCTATTCGGCCAAAATTCACCACTGCCACCAGGATGGCAATGACGAAGATGTCCAGCATGGACCAGCGCCCAATGAATTCGATGAAGCGGTACATCAATATCCGCTGTCGGGCTGAAAGCGGTTGCCGCCGCTGAACGGAGTACAACAGCAGGCCGATGCCCACCAGCTTGAAGGTGGGGACCAGGATACTGGCAATGAACACCACAGCCGCAATGGGCACCATGCCGTGCTTGAGCAGGGTGATGACACCGGACATGATGGTGTCCGGACTGCCCTGACCGAGGGTACTCACGGTCATGATCGGCAGTATGTTGGCCGGGATGTAAAGGATCGACGCCGCAATCAGCAACGCCCATGTTCGCACGATACTGTTCGGCCGGCGTGCATGCACAATAGCGCCGCAGCGTGTGCAGGTTTGCGAAGTACTGCCGTCCTCTCGCCTGTTCAGTTCGTGACACTCATTGCAGACAAGAATGCCTGCGTCAATCGCCCGCATGCAGGTCCTCCCCTGATAACGCACTCCAGATCTGGTGGGGCGACATCACCACCTCGAGCCACACCTGGATCAATAACAGACTGATGAAACAGAACAGCCCCAGGCCCACGGTGAGTTCGGCCAGATCCACCAGTTTGACGATGGCCACCAGCACCCCCATGAAATAGACCTCGAGCATGCCCCAGTCACGCAGGTGGTGATAGATGCGGTAGAAGACCAGGCCGTAGTCACGCCCGAAGTTCAGGCGGATGCTCAACAGGACGGCCAGTTGGCAGAGCAGTTTCGCCAGTGGAATGACCATGCTGCAGAGCAACACCACCACGGCAACACCGCGCATTCCCGAGTTGTACAAGCCGAGCACGCCACTCCAGACGGTATCGTCCGAAGTCTGACCAAGCAGGTGCAACTGCATGATCGGCAGAAAATTAGCCGGCACGAACAGCAAAAGGGCCGCCAGTACCAGGGCCAGGCTGCGATTGACCACATTGTGCCGGTGGGCATAGAGCTCGTAGCCGCAGCGCGGGCATTGGGCCTTCTCATCGTGCTGCAGCACTGGCTTGCGCAGCAGCAGGTCGCATTCATGGCAGGCGACAAGCTCGTCCAACGGCAGCTGGGCCAGGGTTTCAGGTTCGACAGAATTGGACATAGGGCGCTTCTGAATAGGTGCGTGGGGGCTATTCTAGTGTTCTGGCTCGAATTATGGGAGGCGACGTTGGCCTGGAGGGTATGCGCCCCTGCCTGGCGTTGCACCCTTCCCTGTAGGAACGGGTTTACCCGCGAACACCGGCAACGCCGGCGCCATCTACGAAGCTGCCTGCTCCCGGGATTCGAGCAGGGCCAGATTTTTTGGCCC